>JBBIVG010000227.1:0-5733 GCA_037439865.1 Nevskiaceae bacterium | reverse complement strand
GAGCGCATGAACGAGGCGAGCGGCGAGTACTCGATGGCGCGCACCTACCTCGACACGCTGATCGCGCTGCCCTGGTCGAAGCTCGACGAGGAGTCGATCGACATCGAGCGCTCGCGCGGCATCCTCGACGCCGACCATTACGGCCTCGAGAAGATCAAGAAGCGCATCGTCGAGTACCTCGCGGTGCGCAAGTTGAATCCGCAGGGCCGCAGCCCGATCCTGTGCTTCGTCGGTCCCCCGGGCGTCGGCAAGACCTCGCTCGGCCAGAGCATCGCGCGCGCGCTGGGGCTCAGGTTCCAGCGCACGAGCCTCGGCGGCACGCACGACGAGGCCGAGATCCGCGGTCACCGTCGCACCTACATCGGCGCGTTGCCCGGCAACATCGTGCAGGCGTTGAAGAAGGCCGGCACGAGGAATCCGGTGCTGATGCTCGACGAGATCGACAAGCTCGGCCACGGTATCCAGGGCGATCCGGCGTCCGCGCTGCTCGAGGTGCTCGACCCGGAGCAGAACTCGACGTTCCGCGACAACTACCTCGGTGTGCCCTTCGATCTGTCGAAGGTGCTCTTCATCGCCACCGCGAACCAGCTCGACACGATTCCGGGGCCGCTGCGCGACCGCATGGAGATCATCGAGCTCACCGGCTACACGGAGGAGGAGAAGGTCGAGATCGCGCGTCGCTATCTCGTGCGCCGGCAGCTCGAAGCCAACGGCCTGAAACCCGAGCAGGCGACGGTGACCGACGATGCGCTGCGCCAGATCGCCCGCGACTACACGCGCGAGGCAGGCTGCCGCAACCTCGAGCGGCAGATCGGCGCCGTGCTGCGGAACGTGGCGGTACGCATAGCGGAGGGCAAGGCCACGACCGTGCGCATCGACGCGTCCGACGTGCCCGAGATCCTCGGCGCACCGCGGTTCGAGAACGAAGTGGCGATGCGCGTCAGCGTGCCGGGCGTGGCGACGGGGCTCGCGTGGACGCCGGTCGGCGGCGACATCCTGTTCATCGAGGCGACGCGCATCCCGGGCGCCGGGCGACTGATCCTCACGGGCCAGCTCGGCGACGTGATGAAGGAGAGCGCACAGGCCGCCCTGTCACTCGTGAAGTCGCAGTCCGAAGCGCTGGGCGTGGATCCCGCAATCTTCGAGAAAAGCGACATCCACGTGCACGTCCCGGCGGGTGCAATCCCGAAGGACGGCCCGAGTGCGGGCGTGGCGCTCTACACGGCGCTCGTCTCGCTGATGACGAACCGCACCGTGCGCAACGACGCCGCGATGACCGGCGAGATCAGCCTGCGCGGACTCGTGCTGCCGGTGGGCGGCATCAAGGAGAAGACGGTCGCGGCGCATCGGGCGGGCATCCGCACCGTGCTGCTGCCGGCCCGCAACCGCAAGGACCTCGAGGACATCCCGGAGAGCGTGCGCAAGGAGCTGACGTTCGTCTGGCTCGAGCGGGTGGACGATGCGGTCGCGAATGCGATCGGCGTACACGGGACGGCTGAGCGGGCTGCCTGAGTGTCCAATGCCCGCTGGTCGACCTGGCTTCATGACGCCGGGTCGAAGGGGGGCCGCATGCTTACGCCGCGCCCCAAGGCAACGTCCACAGGATGATGGTGATCGCTGCCTGAAGGATAGCTGCGATCCACGATGCGAGCCGCAGCCACTCCCGCGATGATTCGCGTGACCAACCACCCGGAATACTGCCGACAATCAGAAAAGCGAACACTGCGCCGACTGAGGCGGGCACCATCAGCATCAGTACCGTACGGAAAATGGCGAGGGGTAGCGGCAGGAATTGCGCAAAGAGCGCGCCAGCGCCGGCGGCAAAAAGTACGACCAGCGCCATCGGCAGGACGTGGTCGCCATTTCCCGCAGGCTTCATTGGTCTCGCCTACGCTCCGCGCTTCTTGAGATACAGCCGGTCGTCGAAGCTCATCACCCAATGCGGGCGATAGACGACGGACATCGCCATCACCATGCCGTTGATCGTCGCCTCGCCGAAGCTCATGAGCGGCAGGATGGCGAAGTACTCCGCCCCGACGTGGGCATCGTCCAGCGTCCCGCTGGCAGCCAGGATCAGCAGTCGGGTCAGCCCTGCGAGGTTGAACGCCAGCGCGGAGCCGAGGAACACCGTCACGAAGAAGTACACGAAATAGTTGTGCGGCAGGCGCGCATGCACGAATTCGTGCAGCCACGCCGTGAAGAGCGCCGGCACGATCCCCATGCAGATCAGGTTGGCGCCGAAGCTGCCCCAATCCGCCTGGCCGGTGACACTCAGCACGCCGAGTGCGAGCGCCGCGCCGATCACCGCGAGCTGCCACCCGTGCATCAGCGTGAGCGCGGAGACGAGGAGGAAGCGCACGGACAGGCCGGGGGTGATGCCGGCGCGCATGGACCACACCCCGACCAGCACGCCGAGGCTCACGAGCCACACCCACTGCCGCTCGCGATCGCTCAGCCACACCCGCCACGGCGCACTCGCGGCGGCGAGCGCGAGACACCCCGCCGCAAGCACGCCCGTGACGATGCGCGTGCCGGTCTCGAGCAGCTCCGGCTCGACCAGCATCAGCCGGCCGCGCGCGGACCGCCCGTGCCGGGGCCCGCGAGGCCGGTCAGTGCCGCGCCCGCGCTGGGCGAAACCGTTCGCAGGTGCAGGTCCTGCTGCGGGAAGGGAATCTCGATGCCGGCCGCGCGGAGGGCCTCGTACACGCGCACCGTCATGTCACTGCGGATCGCGACCCAGTTGCCGAAATCGTGCGTCCAGGCCCGCAGACCGAAGTCGAGCGAGCTCGCACCGAAACCGACGAACAGCACCGACGGCTCCGGGAGGGCCGCGACACCCGGCGTGGTCTTCGCGACCTGCATGAGGAGCTCCAGCACCCTCTTCGGGTCGTTGCCGTAGGCCACGCCCACGTTGACGTCGAGCCGGCGGTTCATGTCGCTCAACGTCCAGTTGACGAGATTCGCGGAGAGCAGCGTGCCGTTCGGCACGACCACATCGGCACCTTCGAAGGTCGTGAGCGTCGTGGCGCGCATGCCGATCTCGCGAACCTTCCCAGAAATGCCTGAGACTTCGACGACGTCGCCGGGCTGGATCGGGCGTTCGAACATCAGGATGAGCCCCGAGACGAAGTTGTTGACCACGTTCTGCAGGCCGAAGCCGATGCCGACGCCCAGCGCGCCGACGATGAAGGCGAGCTGGCTGACGTGGAAGCCTGCCGCGGCCAGTGCGACCACCACGCCGATCGTGATTACCCCGTAGTAGGTGAGCGTCGAGATGCTGTTGCCGACGCCCCGCGGCAACTGCATGTTGGGCAGCACATCGTCCCGCAGCACCACGCGGATCGTCCGCGCCAGCCAGAAGGCCACCCAGACCGAGCCGAGGAACAGCAGGATGCTGCCGAGCGTGACCGAGATCGCTCCCGCCTCGATCGGGTAGGTGAGAACGACCGTCAGCCATTTCGCGACCGGCCGGTAGATGCGGAACTCGTTCAGCACGATGAGCACCCAGGTCACCAGGGCGACGAAGTTGATCAGGCGCCCGAGACTCTGCAGCAGCGGCCCCGTGTGCTGGGTCACGACGCGGAACCGGGTGATGCCCTTGCGTGCGAGCAGCAACTTGAGGATCGCGCTGAGCACGTTCGCGCCCGCGTACAGCGCGAGGCCGACGTAGCCGCTGTCGAGGATGCCTCCCGTCAGCGCCTCGGCCAGCGAAACGTTGCCGACGACGTTCGCGACCACCGCAACCACGAGCCCCGCGACTCCGAGCCATCCGAACGACCGCACGACCATGCGTTGCCGAGGCTCGATCCCGACCCCTTCGTACGCCTTGCGCCGCAGCAGCAGCCACAGCAGCGTGCCGAGCGTCAGCACGCCGATCAGGAGCCCGTGCAGCCGCAGCAGGAGCGGCACGCCGACCAGCATGAAGCCGAGCTGGTCGAGGATGTACAGCACCGTCACGACGTAGGGCCAGGGGCCCAGCATTGCGTACACCTTGCGGGGCAGGAGACGCAGCACCGGGATCAGCGCGAGGAGCAGCGCGGCCTGGTGGCGCAGCATCGGTGCGTCCGGCTCGAAGAACAGCACGCCGACGAGCACGAGCACCAGCCAGGCGGAGATGGGCCGCACCAGCACGCGCGCGGATTCCTGCAGGTCGGTGTCGTCGGAGACGAGCTTGCGGCTGCGGCGGCTCAGCCAGATGAGCAGTGGCAGCAACGCCAGCGCCGCGACGTGCAGGATGTTCTGGCGGAGCGCGTGCATCGCGTTGTACTCGACCAGGAAGTCGCGCTCGATCTGCAGTCCCATGAGCAGCGTGGATACCGCGTGCTGCGAGGGCTCGCTGTCGCGCCACGCCGCCCAGAGCGGCGGTGCGTCGATCATGCGCAGTCGCTGGTCGAAGTACTTGATCGCGGCGTCGACGCCTTTCTTGCCGGCATCGATGGCCTGCTGCACGGCGTTGCCGCGGCGCGCGAGCTTGAGTTGCTCCTCGAGCGGCTCGGAAAGCGCCTGCTGGGTTCGGGTGATCTGCGCGAGGATCGATTGTGCGCGCTCCACGAGCGCCGGCGGGACGCCATTGGCTTCCGCCGCGCCCAGCGTCGTCTCCCAGACGACCTTGCGTTTCGCGAGCTCGGCCGCGTCCTCCGAGTAGCGGCCCGTGATGCGCTGCAGGTCGACGCGCCACTCGGCGAGGTGCTTGTCGTAGAACCTCCAGTGGCGATCCAGGCTCTCGAGCCGGATGACGGGCAGCGACTGCAGTTCGTCGCGCTTGAAGGTCTCGGACAGCCGACGGACCCCGTTGGCCAGCTCATCGAGCCGCGGCTCCAGCCTGCGCGCCGGGTCCTCCTGGCGGGCCCGCGCCATGATCTCCTGCACCAGCCGCTCGTCCGTGTCGGCCCGCATGGCGATGTCCGCCGGCGCGATCGGCTCCACTGCCGGCGCAGCCGGCTTCTCGGCCGCTGCCGGCGGCTTCGCCGCCGGGAAGAGCGGATTTGCGCCGTACGCCGTGCCGGCCAGGAGCGGCAGCGAGGCGAGCGCCGAACAAAGCAGGGTACCGAGCAGGCGAGGCATGGCGATCGATCCGCATCCAGCCGGGAAAGGCCCGGCATTGTCGCATCAGTCGCAGCCGCATCCCAAAGCAGTCTCCCCGGCGGCGACCCGGCGATCTGGCAGAATGTCGGGCTCGTATGCGCGAACTCATCGCCCCGATCATGCACTGGTACCTCGGCGCCCTCGACCAGGGCGGGTACCTGCTCATCGTGCTGCTCATGGCGGCCGAGAGCTCGATCCTGCCGGTGCCGAGCGAGTTCGTGATACCGCCGGCGGCCTACCTCGCGCACTCGCGCGGCACGTTCACCTACGTCGGCATCGTGCTCGCGGGCACGTTCGGCTCGTGGGTGGGCGCAACGACGATGTACTGGCTCTCGCGCCTCCTCGGACGGCCGCTGCTGATGCGCTACGGCAAGTACATCATGATCTCGCCGGAGAAGATCGAGCACGCCGAGAACTGGGCCGCACACTACGGCGGCATGGGCGTATTCATCTCGCGCATCCTGCCCGTGATCCGGCACCTGATCGGCATCCCGGCCGGCATCGTCCGCCTCAACTACTGGAAGTTCTCGCTCGCGACCTGCGCTGGCTCGGCGCTCTGGTGCAGCGTGCTCGTGTGGCTCGGCGTCACCGCGGGCCAGGACAAGCAGCTGCTCGAGGGCAGCCTGCACCGCATCACCTTGTGGGGCG
>JBBIVG010000226.1:3230-5879 GCA_037439865.1 Nevskiaceae bacterium | reverse complement strand
GTCGGCAAGGGCGTGACCTTCGACAGCGGCGGCATCTCCCTCAAGCAGCCGGTCGGCATGGACGAGATGAAATTCGACATGACCGGTGCGGCAAGCGTGTTCGGCGCGATCAAGGCGGCGGCCGAGATCGGGCTCGAGCTCAACATCGTGGGCGTCGTGCCCGCGGTCGAGAACATGCCGAGCGGCCGGGCGACCAAGCCGGGCGACATCGTGCGCAGCATGTCCGGACAGACGATCGAGGTGATCAACACCGACGCCGAGGGCCGTCTGATCCTCTGCGACGCGCTGACCTACGCGCGCCGCTTCAAGCCGGCCGTGGTCGTGGACATCGCCACGCTCACCGGCGCCTGCGTCATAGCGCTCGGCGCGCACCTGACGGCCGTGATGAGCAACGACGACGACCTGGCCGCCGAGCTCGAGGAAGCGGGCCGCCGTGCCGAGGACCGCGCGTGGCACATGCCCATGGCCGAGGAGTACCACGAGCAGCTAAAGAGCAACTTCGCGGACTTCACGAATTCCTGCGGCCGCGAGGGCGGCGCGGTCACCGCGGCGTGCTTCCTCGCCAAGTTCACGGACGGCATGCGCTGGGCTCACCTCGACATCGCAGGCACCGCGTACCTGACCGGCTCGCAGAAGGGAAGCACCGGACGCCCCGTGCCACTGCTGGTGGATTTCCTGATCAACCGACGCTGAACGTGCCCGAGACCAAGGTCGACTTCTACCTGATCGCCGCGACCGACACGCGGTCGAAGCTCTCCACCGCCTGCCGGCTCGCGGAGAAGGCCTACGAACAGGGCCTGCGCGTCACGGTGCGCACGGCAGGACCGGGCGAGACCGCCGAGGTGGACGATCTCCTGTGGACGTTCAGCGACCGCAGCTTCGTCCCGCACGGCGTCTGGCCGGCCGAGCCCGAATTCGCGTCCACCACGCCGGTGATGATCTCGAACGGTGCGTTGCCAGAATCACATCGCGACGTGCTGATCAACCTCGGGGCGGACGTACCGCCCGGCTATGCGGAGTTTTCCCGCGTCTGCGAGATCGTGGGCGGCGACGAGGACGCAAAGCGCCAGGCGCGCGTACGCTGGCGTTCCTACAAAGAGGCGGGCCTTGCCCCCGACTCCCACAACCTCTGACCCCGGAGGCGAACCATGAGCCACCCGATGGACACGATCCCGGTGCTGACGGATATCGTCGAGGACGACCTGCACGAGCCGTCGCCCGCGGTCGACCGCACGTCGCTCTTCCTCGGCGAGCTCGAGGCGCACCTGACCGCCGCCATCCACGACCGGGCCGACGAGCTCGTGCACAACGCCTGCCGCGAGATGGAGGCGCTGCTGCTCGAGCAGGTGTCGGACCGGCTGCGCGCGCAACTGCCGGCGCTCGTCGCCGGCATCATCGAAGAACACTTCCGCGGTCCCGACCGCGTCAACTGAACGAGCTGATGGACAAGAGCTACTCGCCCCGCGACATCGAATCCCGCCTCTACTCGTCCTGGGAAGCCGCGGGCTGGTTTGCGCCGTCGGGAGACGGCGCACCGTACTGCATCATGATCCCGCCGCCGAACGTGACCGGCACGCTGCACATGGGCCACGCGTTCCAGCACACGCTCATGGACGCACTCACCCGCCTGCACCGCATGGACGGGGACGCCACGCTGTGGCAGCCGGGCACGGACCACGCGGGCATCGCCACGCAGATGGTCGTCGAGCGACAACTCAATGCGGAGGGCCGCTCGCGCCAGGATCTCGGTCGCGACGCATTCGTCGAGCGCGTGTGGCAGTGGAAGGCGCAATCCGGTGGAACCATCAACCGGCAGATGCGCCGCCTCGGCGATTCCGTGGACTGGACGCGCGATCGCTTCACGATGGACGAAGGGCTGTCGGCGGCGGTCGCCGAGGTGTTCGTCCGCCTCCACGAGGAGGGCCTGATCTACAGGGGGCAGCGGCTGGTCAACTGGGATCCCGTGCTGCACACCGCGCTCTCGGACCTCGAGGTCGTTTCCGAGCCCGAGTCCGGCAATCTCTGGCACCTGCGCTATCCGCTCGCGGACGGGAGCGGACACCTCGCGGTGGCGACGACGCGCCCCGAGACGATGCTGGGCGACACGGCGGTCGCCGTGCATCCCGAGGACGAGCGTTACCGGCACCTCGTCGGCAAGCAGGTGCGGCTGCCGCTCGCCGACCGGCTGGTTCCGATCATCGCCGACGAGTACGTGGACCCGGCATTCGGGAGCGGTTGCGTGAAGATCACGCCCGCCCACGACTTCAACGACTACGAGATCGGCAAGCGGCACGGCCTGCCGATGATCAACGTGCTCACGGCCGACGCCGCGATGAACGACGCGGTGCCGGCAGCCTATCGCGGCCTGGACAGGTTCGAGGCGCGCAAGCGCGTCGTCGCCGATTTCGAGGCCGCCGGCCTGCTCGAGAAGACCGACCCGCACACCCTCCCGGTGCCGCGCGGCGATCGCAGCGGCGCGGTGCTCGAGCCCTGGCTCACCGACCAGTGGTACGTGCGGATCGCACCGCTGGCGGAGCCCGCCATCAGGGCGGTCGAGGACGGCAGCATCCGCTTCATCCCCGACAACTGGGCGAAGACCTACTTCCAGTGGATGCGCAACATCCAGGACTGGTGCATCAGCCGCCAGCT
>JBBIVG010000226.1:0-3130 GCA_037439865.1 Nevskiaceae bacterium | reverse complement strand
ATCCGCGACGAGCACGGCAACAAGATGTCGAAGTCCAAGGGCAACATCATCGACCCGCTGGACCTGATCGACGGCATCGACCTCGAGTCGCTCGTCGCCAAGCGCACCGGCGGGCTGATGCAGCCGCAGATGAAGAGCGCCATCGAGAAGGCGACGCGCAAGCAGTTCCCGCAGGGCATTCCGGCGTACGGCACGGATGCGTTGCGCTTCACGTTCGCGGCGCTGGCGACGATGGGCCGCGACATCCGCTTCGACCTCGGGCGCATCGAGGGCTATCGCAACTTCTGCAACAAGCTGTGGAACGCCTCCCGCTACGTGCTGATGAACACCGAGGAGTTCGCGGCCGACCTGCAGGGCGAGTGCACGTACACGGTGGCGGATCGCTGGATCCGCGGCCGCCTCGGCCGCGCGCTCGTCGCCGTGCGCGAGAATTTCGCCACCTACCGGTTCGATCTCGCGGCGCAGGCGATGTACGAGTTCGTGTGGTACGAGTTCTGCGACTGGTACCTCGAGCTGTCGAAGCCCGTGCTGCAGGCGCAGGACGCAGCGCCAGAGCTCAAGCGGGGCACGCGCCGGACGCTGCTCGAGGTGCTCGAGGCGTCGCTCCGCATGCTGCACCCGCTCATGCCGTTCATCACCGAGGAGATCTGGCAGAAAGTGGGGCCGCTCGCCGGTCGCCGCGGCCCGACGATCATGCGGCAACCCTACCCTGCCGCGGGTGATTTCCGGGAGGACGCGGATGCCGAACGGCAAGTCGCGCTGCTGCAGGCGGTGGTGCTCGGCATCCGCCAGATCCGCGGCGAGCTGGACGTGCCGCATTCACGCGCGACGCCGGTCTACCTGCGCACCGATCGCGCGGGTGACGCCGAGGCCGTGGCCGCGCTCGGAAGCACTATTGCGCGCGTCGGCAACCTCGAGTCGCTAGCCGTCGTCGCATCCGAGTCCGACCTGCCGCCGTGCGCGATCGCCATCATCGACGGCCGGACGATCCTCGCCCCGTTCGCGCGCCTGGTGGACGACGCCTCGGCCGAGATTGCGCGACTCGAGAAGCGCCGCGCACGCGCCGGCCAGGATCGCGACAAGAGCCTCGCCAAGCTGGCGAACGAGAGCTTCGTCGCCAATGCGCCGCCCGAGGTGGTGGCAAAGGAACGCAAGCGGATCGCCGAGTTCGACCGGCAACTTGCGCAGCTCGCCGAGCAGATGAGACGCCTCGCGGCGGTACAGGCTGCGGGGCCGAAGGCATGAGCGCGATTGCCCACGGTGCCGCGACTGCACCCGATCCCGCCGGCGTCGAGCGGGTCGAGGCAGCGGTCCGCGCGCTGAACGGCATCATCCTCGGCAAGGAACGACAGCTGCGGCTGTGCCTGGCGTGCCTGCTGGCGCGCGGGCACCTGCTGATCGAGGACATCCCCGGAGTCGGCAAGACGACGCTCGCGCACGCGCTCGCGCGGACGCTCGGCCTCACCTACCAGCGCATCCAGTTCACGAGCGACCTGCTGCCCGCGGACATCACCGGCGTTTCCGTGTTCGACGCCGAGACCGGCCAGTTCCGCTTCCACCGCGGGCCCGTGTTCTCGCAGGTCGTACTCGCCGACGAGGTCAACCGCGCGACCCCCAAGGCCCAGAGCGCGTTGCTGGAGGCGATGGAGGAGCACCAGGTCACCTCCGACGGCCAGACCTACCCGATGAGCGAGCCGTTCTTCGTCATCGCGACGCAGAACCCGATGTACCAGGTCGGCACGTTCCCGCTGCCCGAGTCGCAGCTCGACCGGTTCCTGATGAGAATCGAGCTGGGGTACCCGGAAGCGGCGCTCGAGCGGCAGCTGCTGCTCGGCAGCGACCGCCGCGACCTGCTCGTCGTACTCGAGCCCGCGCTCACGCCGCAACAGCTGCTGCGCCTGCAGGGCGAGGTGCCCCGCGTGCACGCCTCCGACGCACTGCTCGATTACGTGCAGGCCATCGCGCGCTACACGCGGCAGGCCAGCGAGTTCGAGGCCGGCCTGTCGCCGCGCGCCGTGATCGGCTTGCTCCGGGCGGCGCAGGCGTGGGCGCTGATGCACGCGCACCCCGGCGTCCTGCCCGAGGACGTGCAGGCCGTCCTGCCGTCGGTCGTCGGGCACCGGCTGGCGCCGCGCGAGGCGTCCCGATTCCGCGACGCGGGGCAGATCGGGCAGCACGTGCTCGAGACGGTGCCCGTTCCCTAGGCCCGGATGCGCGCACTGATTCGACGCCTGCGCGCCGGCTTCGACGAGCGCATGCGGGCGTGGCTCATGCGCCGCCAGGGCATCGACCACGATCCGGTGCACCTCGAGCGAAGGCGCATCTACATCCTGCCCACCCGCCTCGGCCTCGCCTATGCCGCGATGGTGTTCGCGATGGTGATCGGCGGCCTCAACTACAACAACAATCTCGGCCTCGGCCTCGCCTTCCTGCTGGTCAGCCTGGGGCTCGTGACCATGCACCACTGCCATGGCACGCTCTCGGGCCTGTCGCTGCGGCTGCTCGCCACGGATTCGGCGTTCGCGGGCCAGGACGTACGGTTCGAGGTACTGCTCGAGAACGGTTCGAGCGCGATGCGCCCGAGGATCGAGGTGTCGCGCGGCGATGGGTCACCGCGGACGATCGACGTACCGGCGCTCGGGTCGGCGCCGGCTGACGTGGACGTCCACGCAGCGCGCCGGGGACGTGTCCCGCTGGAGCGCTTCGTCGTCGCAACCCGTCACCCGCTCGGCCTGTTCCGCGCGTGGGCGGTCGTGCACCCGGAGTATTCGGCGGTGGCGTGGCCGCGGCCCGCAGAGCGGCGGCTCCCGCCGCCGGGCGTCGAGACGGACACGGGCGGCGCACAGGATCGCGCGCAGGGCGAAGAGGACTTCGCCGGCCTCAAGCCTTACCAGGCGGGCGATTCGCTGCGCCGGATCGCGTGGAAAGCGTATGCGCGCGGACAAGGCCTCCACACGAAGCAATACGCCGGCACGGACGTGGTCTCGCACATCTTCGACTGGGACAGCCTGCCGGGACTCGACACCGAGTCGCGGCTCTCGCAGCTCTGCCGCTGGGTGCTCGACGCGCACGAGCACGGCGAGGCATTCGGCCTGCGGCTGCCGGGCCTCGCCATCGAAGCCAACATTGG
>JBBIVG010000225.1:0-5895 GCA_037439865.1 Nevskiaceae bacterium | reverse complement strand
ACATGGCCATCATCGACTTCTTCGACCGCGGGTGGCGCATCAACCCAGGGGGCGCCGCCTACATCCAGGACGACCGCAGCTACAGCTTCGACGAGGTCGGCGAGCTTTCGTGCCGGATTGCGAACGGCCTCCTCGCCCTCGGGCTGCCGAAGGAGACCAAGGGCGCGGTCTGGGCGCTGAATGATGTCCGGGCGTGGACCTGCACGCTCGGACTCTGGCGCGCGAACATGTGCTGGATCCCCGTCGGCGCGCGTAATGCCGTCGAGGAGAACCACTACGTCCTCGACGCCTTCGACTGCGAAGTGCTGTTCTTCCAGAAGTACTTCGCGCCGGTCATCCAGGAACTGAAGCCCCGGCTGCCGAAGGTGAAGCTCTGGATCTGCATCGACGACGAGGTGCCCGACTTTCCGGAGGCGCGCTCGCTCGCAAGCTGGGTCGCGAGCCAGCCGTCAACGCGCCCCGAAGTGGAAGTGGATCTGGACGACGTCGTGATGCTCTCGGCGACGGGCGGCACGACCGGCATGCCGAAGGGCGTGATGAACACGCACCGAAGCGCGCAGACGTTCTGCGCGCACTTCATGATCGGTTGCCCGTACGGTGCGGACGAGAAGCCGGTGAACCTCGCGGCGGCGCCGATGACGCATACGGCGGGGCTGCTGTCCGTGCCCTGCACCGCCCGCGGCGGCACGGTGGTCGTGGTGACGAAGCCGGATCCCGCGCTGCTGCTCGGCGCGATCCCGAAGTACCGTGTGACTGAACTCTTCCTGCCGCCGACGGTGATCTACCGACTGCTCGACATCCCCGACCTTGGGAAGAAGGTCGACTTCTCGTCGCTCAGGTACTTCATGTACGGCGCGGCGCCGATGTCGGTGGAGAAGCTGAAGCAGGCGATCGCCGTCATCGGCCCGGTCATGAGCGGCGGTTATGGCCAGACCGAGGCGCCCGCCTCCATCTCCTACCTGCCGCCACGCGAGCACTTTACCGCCGGAAAGCTCGCGTCCGACGAACGTCTGTCGTCCGTCGGACGGCCAAACCCTCTGATCCGCGTCGAGATCATGGACGACGCCAACAAGATCCTGCGCCAGGGCGAGACCGGAGAGATCTGCGTACGCGGCGACCTCGTGATGAAGGGCTACTACAAGGCTCCGGAAAAGACGGCCGAGACCGTCGTCAACGGCTGGCTGCACACCGGGGACATCGGCCACATCGACGCCGAGGGCTACCTGCACATCACCGACCGCAAGAAGGACATGATCATCACCGGCGGCTTCAACGTGTACCCGAGCGAAGTCGAACAGGTGATCTGGGCGCACCCGGCCGTGCAGGACTGCGCGGTGATCGGTGTTCCGGACGAGAAATGGGGCGAGGCCGTCAAGGCCGTCGTCGAACTGAACGCCGGCCAGCAGGCGAACGCCGAGGAGATCATCGCGCTCTGCAAGGACAAGCTCGGCTCGGTGAAGGCGCCGAAGTCGGTGGACTTCGTGGTCAGCCTGCCCCGCAGCCCGGTGGGCAAGGTGCTCAAGAAGGACCTGCGTGCGCGATACTGGCAGAACACGACGCGGAAGATCTGAGCGTCGGCGGGATGGGGGTGCGTGAGGTGAGCATGTTTGCGAACAAAGTGGCCGTCGTCACCGGCGCCGGCTCGGGCATCGGCCGCGCACTCGCGCAGCAACTGGCGGCGAAGGGCGCGCGGGTCGCGATCTCCGACATCAATGCAGCCGGGCTCGCAGAGACGATGAAGTCGCTGCCGGCCGGGACCGACGCCCGCAGCTACACGCTCGATGTCTCGAAGCGCGACGCAGTCTTCGCCCACGCCGAGGACGTGAAGCGCGACTTCGGTACGGCGCACCTCGTGGTCAACAACGCGGGTGCCACGCTCATCGGCACGGTCGAGCACATCAGCATCGAGGAGATGGAGTGGCTGCTCGGGATCAACCTGTGGGGCGTGATCTACGGCACCAAGGCCTTCCTGCCGATGATGCTGGCGCAGCGCGAAGGCTGCATCGTCAATATTTCGAGCGTCTTCGGCCTGCTCGGGTTCCCGGCCCAGAGCGTGTATAACATCTCGAAGTTCGGTGTCCGCGGTCTGACCGAGTGCCTGTGGAGCGAGCTCGAGGGCACCGGAGTCCGCGCCGTGTGCGTACACCCGGGCGGCATCAAGACCAACATCGAGAAGGCCGGTCGGCGCTGCGCGGCGGCCTCGGTCAATGACGAGTGGTTCGCGGGAGCGGCGGAGAAAATGCTCCTTACACCGCCCGAGGAGTGTGCCGGCGACATCATCGCCGGGGTCGAGCGCGGCAAGCGGCGCATCATCACGGGCCATCGCTCGACGACGATGTACTGGCTCAGCCGGCTGATGCCGAACAGCTACCCCGGCCTCATCAAGCTGCTCATCAGCAAAGAGCGCGCGAACGCGTAGCCGCTTACCGAGGAATCCAGATGACGCAGGTTTACGTCGCCGGTATCGCCATGACCGTCTTCGGGCGGCACCCCGAGCGCAGCCTCCACGACCTCGCCGGCGAGGCGCTGCAGGGCGCGCTGAAAGACGCCGGTTGCGCGGTCGACGACCTCGGCGTCGCCTACTACTCGGGAATGACCAACGGCCCGCTGCAGGGCCAGATCTCGATCCCCGGCCAGGTCGTGTTCAGCAAGATCGGCATCGAGGGCATCCCCGTCTACAACGTCGAGAACGCGTGTGCCTCGGGCAGCTCCGGCTTCAACCTCGCCGTGCAGAGCCTGAAGGCCGGCACGGCGGACGTCGCGCTGGCGCTTGGCGCGGAGAAGATGAACATCCCGGACAAGGTCAAGGCGTTCTCGATCTTCGAGGCCGGCTGGGACGTGTCGCGCGCGGAGGAAAACTACCAGGCGCTCGTGAAGATGGGCGAAGGCGTCGTACCGCCGCCGGGCTCCGAGTCCGACAAGCCGTACAGCCGCTTCATGGCGATCTACGCCGCCCTGTGCCGATGGCACATGAAGACCTATGGCACGACGCAGCGGCAGATCGCGGCCGTCTGCGCCAAGAACCACCAGCACTCGGTGCACAACCCATACTCCCAGTTCCGCAAGCCCTTCACGATCGAGGAAGTGCTTGCCGCGCCGCCAATCACCTATCCGATCACGTTGCCGATGTGCGCCCCCCTTTCGGATGGCGCGGCGGCGGCGATCCTTTGCACCGGGGAAGGCCTCGAGCGCATCGGCGCGGACCGCAGGCGCTGCGTCAAGGTTGCCGCGAGCGTGATCCGGAGCTTCACGCATCGAAGCCTCGACGAGCCGCAGAAGAACGTCGGCCGGCTCGCGGCGCTGCAGGCGTACGAAGCCGCGGGCCTCGGGCCCGAGGACATGGACGTCGCCGAGGTTCACGACGCATCGGCCATGGGCGAGATCCTGCAGGCGGAAAACCTGGGGTTCGTGCCACTCGGCGGCGGCGGCCCGGCGGCAGAGCGCGGCGAATTCACGCTCGGCGGGCGGATCCCGATCAATCCGTCCGGCGGCCTCGAGTCAAAGGGACACCCGCTTGGCGCGACAGGCATCGGCCAGTTGTTCGAACTCGTCACGCAACTGCGTGGGGAAGCCGGTGCCCGGCAGGTCGAGGGAGCGCGTCACGCCATCCAGGAGAACGGCGGCGGACTGCAGGGGATCGAAGAGGCGGCCGTCGCGATTCACATCCTGAGCAGCTAGCGAACCGGCGCGGTCACGCCGCCGGCGCAGCTGTCATCAATCGCGTACACGGAATCGCCGATGCGGCGGAATTCACATTCGCAGCTTGGCGTACTCCATGACGCGTGCCATGACAGCCGCGTTGCTCTTCGCGACGGCGCCGTGATCGAAGGGAGGCTGCGGGTCGTACTCGATCATGAGCTGGGCGGCCTGGGCGGCCGTGCGGTCGACGAGGAGTTCGACGAGGCGCAGGGCCATGTCGATGCCGCTCGAGACACCGGCCGCGGTGATGATGCGCTGGTCAGGGTGCTCTACGACGCGCTTCGCCGTCGGCCGGGCACCGAGCTTCTCGAGTTCCGGATAGCACGCCCAGTACGTCGTGGCGGCGAGCCCTTGCAGCAGCCCCGCCGCAGCGAGCACCAGCGATCCCGTGCAGACCGAGGTCGTGTAGCGCGTCGTAGCGTGAGCCGTACGGACCCAGTCGAGCACGCGCGGATCGTGGACCAGGGGTCGGGTACCGATCCCGCCGGGGAACACGACGACGTCCGGGCACGGCAATTCCTCGAATGCCGCATCCACGGTGATGCCGAGCATGCCGTTGTCGCTGCGGACTTCGCCGCGCTCATGGCCGACGAACGTGACGTCGATGCCCGGAATGCGTTGCAGCACCTCGTAGGGGCCGATCGCATCGAGCGCGGTGAATTTCGCAAAAAGCGGGATGGCGACCTGCATCTGGAGCCCCCTGACTCCGAGATCGAAGGAGTCTCGACCATACGCGAGGTGTCGGGAAACACAAAGGGGCTGGCGGCCCTGATCCACCGGCCCCGTCGTTCGGTGCGGCCTTGGTGCGTGGTTGGATGGGGCTGATTGCATGGGGCGGGTGGAGACTTGCGCTCGCTCATGCGCCCGCCAGACCGGTGATAATCGGACTGCGAGGCGAACGAGCACTGCGTGAAGATCAGCACTGAGCAATTGCGACGTTACGCCGTCGCGCGATCGATGTTCCGGCCGACCACGCTCGGGCGCGCCATCCGACGGCTCGGCTTTGTGCAAGCCGACCCGATCCGCGCGCCGGCGCGCGCCCAGGATCTCGTGCTCCGACATCGGGTGGTTGGTTATCGAGCCGGTGATCTCGAGCGGCGCTACGCGCACCTCGGGCTCGAGGAGGACTTCTTCGTCAACTACGGGTTCCTGCCGCGCGAGCACAGTGCCCTGATGCACCCCCGCCGGCCACGGCGGGCATGGTCGGCCGCGCGACGGCGACAGGCCGAGGCCGTGCTTGAATTCGTGCGCGCGCGTCGATGCGTTCATCCGCGCGATGTCGACGTGGCGTTCGCCCACGGCAAGACGAGAAACTGGTTCGGTGGATCGACGAATGCGAGCACGCAGCTGCTCGATGAGCTGCACTACCGCGGACTACTGCGGGTGGTGCGTCGCGAGGGTGGCACGCGCGTATATGCGGTGCGGTTGCACGAGGCGACGGACGCGCGGGACGGGGCCACGATCGCAGCTCGCATGGACGCGCTCGTCGATCTCGTGGTGATGAAGTATGCGCCTCTGCCGACGCGCAGCCTGGGCGCCTATCTCAGCCTGCTCACGGGCGGCGTGCCACAGTGGCGGACGCGACGGGCCGATGCACTCTCTCGAGCGCGACATCGGCTCGGGCGCGCGCGGGTCGGCTCCGAGGACTGGTACTGGCCGGCCGATGAGAACCCGGCGTCGCGCCGCTGGCGCCCGGACGCGTGCGTGCGGCTCCTCACGCCGTTCGATCCCATCGTGCACGACCGGCTGCGATTCGAGCGGTTCTGGGGCTGGCGCTACCGGTTCGAGGCGTACACGCCGCCCTCGAAGCGCAAGCTCGGCTACTACGCCCTGCCCCTGCTCTGGGAAGACCGGGTCGTTGGCTGGGGCAACCTGTCGGTCGACCGGGGGCGACTCAAGAGTGAGTTCGGTTACGTGGACGGCGCTGCGGCCAGTGATCCCCGGTTCCAGGTGGAGCTCGATGCGGAGCTCGGGAGAATGCGCGGGTTTCTCGGAATCGAGGGTTGAAGCGGCGATACCGGCGCTCAGTCGTCGCCGGCCAGGATCGTCTGCCGCGACGTGGCCAGCAGCGCATTGGTGTTCGTTAGTGACTCACGTCAGTCAAGTGCGCATCGAAGAAAGCGATGACGCTCGCATTCATGGTAAGCGTCCGGCCGAGGCCGTATTGACGCTCAGATCTTGATCTTGGCCAGTGCC
>JBBIVG010000224.1:0-5930 GCA_037439865.1 Nevskiaceae bacterium | reverse complement strand
CTACGGCTCCTGCATGCATTGCTCGTCGCAATCGCGGCGTTCTCGTTCTCGCTCGTCGCCTCCGCCCAGCCGTCGGACGCCACCGAAGCGATCCGCGAGCGCATCGACCAGGTGCGCTACGCAGGCACGGACGACCCGGGCGCGCACGTGGTTCGTGGCTCGTTCATCGTCGCCGCCGATGGCGTCGCTCGATACTACGAGGCGGAACAGTTCCAGCCGCGATGGCGGGATCCGGCGCAACTCGACCAGCTGATCGCGGCGATCGCGGACATGCAGGACGACGGGCTCGACCCGCAGGACTATCACGTCGTCGCGTTGCAGTCCTTCCGCTCGGACATGCGCGGCGGCAAGGTCCTGTCGGCGTCGGAGCAGGCCGACCTCGAGGTCGTCGCGACCGACGCGATGATGCTCGCGCTGTATCACCTCTATTTCGGCAAGGTGGATCCCGAGAAGCTGAGTTCGCAGTGGAATTTCTCCACGCGACCGCTGGACGTCGAGGCGGGGTTCGAGCGATTCCGCAAGGCCATCGCCGCCGGTGAGATCCAGCAAGCCTTCGACCGGGCGCGCCCGCAGAACGCCTGGTACCGGCGGGCACGGGAACAATTGAAGGAATACCGCGCATTGCAGGCGGCAGGCGGCTGGTCGGCGCTTGCCAGCGGCCCGACGATGAAGCTCGGCGAGAGCGATCCACGCGTGCCGGCACTCCGCTATCGGCTGAAGGTGACCCGGGACATGCCGGGCGACCTGCAGCCGCCATCGCCGCCGTACGACACGATGTTCGACGCCGATCTCGAAGCTGCGGTGAAGCGATTCCAGGATCGACACGGCCTGACGCCGGACGGCGCCGTGGGCCCGGGCACGCTGGCGGCGCTCAATGTCCCCGTCGCCACACGCATCGACCAGATCCGCATCAACCTCGAGCGGGCGCGCTGGGTGATGCACGAGCTCAAGGGCGATTTCGTGCTCGTGGACGTGGCAGGCTTCAGCGTCTCCTACTACCGCAACGACGAGCCGATCTGGACCTCGAAAGTCATCGTCGGCCGCCCGTACCGCGAGACGCCGATCTTCAAGTCGCTGATCACCTACGTGGTCTTCAATCCGACGTGGACCATCCCGCCCGGCATCCTCGTCAAGGACAAGCTGCCGGTCATCAAGAAGGACCCGGGCTACCTCAAGCGCAACAACATCCGCGTCCTCGACGCGAGCGGACGCGAAGTGAACCCGTTCTCGGTGAACTGGAGCCGCTACGGCGCCGGCAACCTGCCGCCGTACACGCTGCGCCAGGACCCGGGCGACGAGAACGCGCTCGGGCTCGTCAAGATCATGTTCCCGAACAAGTACTCGGTGTACCTGCACGACACGCCGACGAAGAACCTGTTCGACAAGGACGAGCGCACGTTCAGCTCGGGCTGCATCCGCGTGCAGAAGGCCTTCGAGCTAGCCGAGCTCGTGCTGAACGATCCGGAACGCTGGAACCAGAAGACGATGGCCGAGGTGGTCGCGGCCCGGGAGATGAAGACCGTCAACCTGGCGAAGCCCGTGCCCGTGCTGCTGCTCTACTGGACGGCGCAGCCGACCCCGGACGGCCAGATCATCTTCCGCAACGACATCTACGGGCGCGACCCGCCGCTGCTCGCGGCGCTCGACGCCGATTTTCAGCGGCCGGCGAAGCGATAGCCGACCATCACGCCGGCCACGAACGGATTCAGGTCGAGCGTCCCGTAGTTGTGCGAGCTGCCGTCCGCCCGGACGTCCGTGTTCACGCGGATGTAGCGCAGGTCGATCGTGCCGAACCAGTGCTTGTTGAACATGACGTCCACGCCGGCCGCGGCAGCCGGGCCAATCGAGCCCTTGAGGTGCAGGTTGCTCGGCTTTTCATTGAAGAACTCGGTGAAATTCACGCCGGCGCCGAGATACGGCCGCACCCGGCCACCCTCGTTGAAGTACCAGAGCGCGCTCACGGTCGGCGGCAACAGGTCCGTCTCCGCGATCTTGCCCGCACCCTTGAGGTTGATGTCGTGCTTGAACGGCAGGGAGCCGAGCAGCTCGAGCGCCCAGTGCTCATCGAACATGTACGCGACGGTGAACGTGAAGCCCCAGGCGTCGTCCACTTCGACGTCGAGCTTGGTGCCGTTGTCGTTGAGGCTGCCCGGATTGCTCTTGGGCATCAGGTAGGCCATGCCGCCCTTGACGATCCACGGGTCCTGCTGAGCCTGCGCCGCGGACGCGGCGAGGGCACCGGCTGCCAGTAACGCGAGAAGTGCTGTCTTCTTCATGGTCGCTCCCAGGAACGCCCCGGCGCAGCGCTCCGCTGCGCGCGGTTCGAGGCATCCACGTAGGAAGCGAGTTTACGACCGGCACGCCGGCCGTCGCTACGGATCACACCGATACGGCTAGGTAGCTTTGCGAACCAGTCCGCAATTCCGTGGCCGCGTCAGCCGTGGTGGTGGCCGCCGGGCCCATGGACGTGGCCGTGCTCGAGTTCCTCCCCGGTCGCGTCACGGACGTCCGTGATCTCGACGTCGAAGGTCAGCACCTCGCCCGCGAGTGGGTGGTTGCCATCCACGGTGACCATGTCGCCCTGGATCCGCGTAACCGTGACGACCCGCGCTTGGCCCTGCGACGACTGGGCGTGGAACTGCATCCCGGGTTGCACGTCCTTCACGCCGCCGAAGGCACGGCGCGGCACCTGCTGGATCAGCGAGTCGTCACGCACCCCGTAACCTTCCGACGGCTCGACGCGCACGTTCAGCTTGTCGCCGGCCTGCTTGCCTTCGAGCGCCTTCTCCAGGCCCGGGATGATGTTGCCCTGGCCGTGGATGTAGGCGAGCGGGTCGCCGCCCGACGAGCTGTCGAGCACCTGCCCCGCCTCGTTGGTCAGCGTGTAGTGGATGAGAACGACCTTGTCCTGGGCGATGAGCATGAGGGGAAACTCCGGTGAAATGTCGTGTGTCGGGCTCAGACGGCCTTGCCGTCCTTGAGGCGCAGCCAGCCGCGCGCGACGCGATAGATGATCCAGATGCCGACGACGAACGCGCCGATGATCCAGGTGACGATGCCGAGCCCGAGCAGCAGCACGAGCGGCGCCGAGAACAGGCCGATCAGGATGAACGCCAGGAACGCGAACCAGAACGTCCTCAGCTGCCAGCTGAAGTGGGACTCGAGCCAGGTGCCGCGGGCCTCGTCGCGCTTCAGGTAGTTCATCACCACCGCGATGATCGAGGGGATGCCGAACACGAACTGCGTCACGACCGCCGCTGCGGTGAACACGCCCATGAGCGCACTCGTAGCGTGCAGGGCGTACATCCAGTGCGTGTAGCTGATGAGCGAGGGCTGCGGAGCCGTCCCGCTCGCCGGAATGGGGTCTGCCATGGTGGGTCCTTTGCGTGCTGGGCGGCCCGGCCGTCATCACCCGGCCGCCGACAGGTCTCGCCAGTATCTCAGATCAGGGTCGCCCAGTCCCGGGCTGGCTGGCAGCGCCTCGTCACTGTCGCCGCCCATCGAGAGCGGGGCGATTCGGCGCAATGTCGGCTGCCGCGACCCCCTCCGCTGCGACGTCATCCGGCAGCGGCTTTTCCAGCAGCAAGGCGGCTGCCGTCCGTGCCAGCGCCGGCGCCATCTGGATTCCGTAGCCGCCCTGCCCGGCGAGCCAGAAGAACCCGTCCGCCTGCGGGTCGAATCCCACGACGGGTGAGCGGTCCGCCACGAAGCTGCGCAAGCCGGCCCAGCGATGCGTGACGCGCCTGACCTCGACGGTGGTCACGGTCTCGAAGCGGTCCACCGCGAGCGCGATGTCGAGATCTTCCGGCGCCGCGTCGCATGGATCCATCGGGTCCTCGTTCGCGGGTGACAGGAGCAGTTGCCCCGCATCAGGCTTGAAGTAGAACTCTTCGGCCACGTCGATCACCATCGGCCAGCGGCTCGCGTCATGGCCCGGCGGGGCGGGGATCAGCGCACAACTGCGACGCAGCGGTTGCAGGCCCACTTGAGCGACACCCGCCCGCGAAGCGACGCCGTCGGCCCACGCTCCGGTCGCATTCGCGACGATCGGCGCGGCAAACTCACCGGCCCGCGAGCCGACGTGCCAGAGACCAGCGTGCCGCGCGATGACGGATTCACCCGCACCGGTCACCACCCGGGCGCCGTTGCGCCTGGCGGACTGCAGGTAGCCCTGGTGGATCGCGGCGACGTCCATGTCTTCGCCCGATTCGTCGAGCACGCCGGCGACGGTCCACTCCGGGCGAAGGATCGGGCACAGCGACCGTGCCGTCGCCGCGTCCACCGCTCGCATGTGGGCCGACGCATCGGGCAACTGCAGGACCGCCTGCAGCTGATCGACGCGTGCCGCGTCCGCAACGAACAACGCGCTGCGCGGGCTCAGGAGTCTCACGTCCGCAAACCCAGCCGGCGGCTGCTCGAGGAACCGGCGGCTCGCACGGGTCAGGGCGCGGACCGTGGCATTGCCGTAGCTCTCGAAGAACATCGCGGCCGAGCGTCCCGTGGCGTGGTAGCCGGGCTGGGGTTCCATTTCGAGGACGACCACGCTTCGTTCGCCGGCCAGCTCCGCGGCCAGCGACGCGCCCGCCATGCCGGCGCCCAGGATGATGACGTCCACACGCTCGGTCATTGCTCACCTCGGAATGCGACTAAAGGCGATGGTAATCTGGGGCCTCGAGGGGGATGACATGATCCACCATAGCGCGAGCCGCAACGTGCGGCGCCACAGTACGCTCCAGTTCGCCAAGGGACTCGCCATCGTCATGGCCACGCTGCCGTTCGCCACCACCAGCGCCGGGGATCTTCATGACGCCGCGCAATCCGATCCGGTCGCGCTTGGCTGGATGGTCGGGTCGCCACCGCCGCCGGACAAGACGATCCGGGTCGGCGACGGCAGCTTCCTCAAATTTCCGCAGCTCCGCTGGTCCCTCGGACACTGGCGCGAGCTTTTCCCGACGCGCAACGTGTCGCGCGGCAGCGGGCCGGTGGTGCCACTGCCAGCGGGAAAACCGGCAGACCTCGACGGGCTGACCTTCAAACCCATCGGCAGCGAGCAGCCGATGACGTGGGCGCAATCGCTCGGCGCCAATTACACCGACGGCATCGTGGTGCTGCATCGTGGGCACGTGGTGTACGAACGATACTTGCCGTCGCTCGGCGCGAACCAGGAGCACATCGCGTTCTCGGTGACGAAGTCGTTCATCGGCACGCTTGCCGCGATGCTCGTTGCCGAGGGCAAGCTCGATCCAGGCGCGAACGTCACGCGCTACATTCCGGAACTGGCGGAGAGTGCCTTCGGCGACGCGACGGTCCAGCAAGTGCTCGACATGACCACGGCGCTCGACTACTCCGAGGACTACGCAGACCCCAATGCGTCCTTCGTCCCGTACGCGCGGGCGGCGGGCATGCTGCCGTCGCCGCCGGGCTACACGGGCCCGGGGACGAGCTACGACTTCCTGAAGACCCTGCGGAAAAGCGGTACACACGGCGCGGAATTCCATTACCGCTCACCCAACACGGACGTGCTCGGCTGGCTGATCTGGCGCGTGACCGGCCGGCCGGCCGACGTCGAACTGCAGCAGCGGATCTGGAGCAAGCTCGGTGCCGAGGGCGACGCGTACATGGCCCTGGATCGCGTCGGCGCTCCGCTTGCGGCGGGCGGCTTGAATACGCGGCTGCGGGACCTCGCGCGCTTCGGCGAGATGATCCGCCTCGACGGCAAGTGGAACGGCCAGCAGGTCGTACCCGCGGCGGTCGTCGAAGACATCCGTCGCGGCGCGAGCCGGGAAGCGTTCAATGCGGCAGGCTACGCGACGCTGCCAGGCTGGAGCTACCACAACCAGTGGTGGATCTCGCACGACGAGCACGGCGCGTTCATGGCGCGCGGGATCCACGGCCAGGCGATCTACATCGACCCGAAGGCGGAGCTGGTG
>JBBIVG010000223.1:0-6020 GCA_037439865.1 Nevskiaceae bacterium | reverse complement strand
AGGTAGCCGCGGTCGAACTGCATGCCCTCGACGACGTCGAGCTCGTTCTGCAGGCTCGTGCCTTCCTCGACCGTGATCACGCCTTCCTTGCCGACCTTCTCCATCGCATCCGCGATCGTCTTGCCGATCGACTCGTCGCTGTTCGCGGAGATCGTGCCGACCTGGGCGATCGCCTTCTGGTCCTTGCAGGGCTTCGACAGCTTCTTCAGCTCGTCGGTCGCCGTGGCGACGGCCTTGTCGATGCCGCGCTTCACGTCCATCGGGTTGGCGCCCGCGGCGACGGCCTTCAGGCCCTCGCGCACGATCGCCTGGGCGAGCACCGTGGCGGTCGTCGTGCCGTCACCGGCCTCGTCGGAGGTGTTGGAAGCGACTTCCTTCACCATCTGCGCGCCCATGTTCTCGAACTTGTCCTTGAGCTCGATCTCCTTCGCCACGCTCACGCCGTCCTTGGTGACGGTCGGGGCGCCGAAGCTCTTCTCGAGCACCGCGTTGCGGCCCTTGGGACCGAGGGTCACCTTGACCGCGTTCGCAAGGATGTTGACGCCGCGGAGCATCCGCGACCGGGCGTCATCGCTGAAACGTACGTCTTTCGCTGCCATGGCAGTGTTCTCCGGAATTCTTCGTGGGGATGTTGGGGACGGCCGGTTACTTCTCGAGCACCGCCATCACGTCCTCTTCGCGCATGACGAGGTACTCCTCGCCATCGACCTTCACTTCGGTACCGCTGTACTTGCCGAAGAGGATGTGGTCGCCGACCTTGACGTCGAGCGGACGCACCGAGCCGTTCTCGAGGATCTTGCCCTTGCCCACCGCGACGACCTTGCCGCGGATCGGCTTCTCGGTCGCGGTGTCCGGAATGACGATGCCGCCGGCCGACTTGGTCTCGGCCTCGAGGCGCTGGATGATCACTCGGTCGTGGAGCGGGCGAATCTTCAACTTGTCAGCCATTGCTGAAATCTCCGTCTTGGTATGTTCAGCCGTTTGGGAATTCGCGGGGGGAGTATTAGCACTCGCCCCAGGCGGCTGCTAATAATAGGCGGCGAGCGCCCGATTTCAAGCCCTGAAGCGGAACTACGTCGCAGGCCGGGGCGGATGCGACCGGGCTCGAAAGCAGCCGGGACCCACGCGTCGGTCGGCATGGCGGACTGAACCTAACTCTATGAATAAAAAACAGATTCTCGTCGTCCTGAGCACCTGCCCCGACACCGAAACGGCCGCCCGGATCGGCCGGACACTGGTCGAGGACTCGCTGGCCGCCTGCGTGAACGTCGTGCCGGGCATCCGGTCCATATACCTCTGGAAAGGGGCAATACAGGACGACGCGGAGGTGCTGATGGTTCTCAAGACGACAGCGGGCCGGTTCAGCGAGCTGAAGGATCGCCTGGTGGCCCTGCATCCATACGAGTTGCCCGAGGTGGTCGCCCTGAACGCGGCCGCCGGGCATGATGGCTACTTTGATTGGGTCACCGAGGTGACCCGGGCTCCAGACGCATGACAAGAACGATTCTCGACAAAGCGCGCTGGGCCGCGCTGCTCATCCTGCCCTGGCTCGCGCTCGCGCTCGCGCGCGCCGACGCCGCGGAGGAATTCCTTCCGCCGCAGGCCGCCTACAAGTACACGGCCAAGGTCGCGCAGGGTGACCTGGTCGTGAAATTCGAAATCGCGCCGGGCTACTACCTCTACAAGGGCCGCCTCGGCTTCGAGTCCGCGACGCCGGGCGTCACGATCAGACCGCCCGACCTTCCCGTGGGCGAGGACCACGAAGACGAGTACTTCGGCAAGCAGGTCATCTATCGCGGCGCAATGACGGTCGCCGCCAGACTGCAGTTCGACGGCCCGCCGCGGCCATTCGACCTGACGCTCAAGCTGCAAGGCTGCGCGGACGCAGGTCTCTGCTACCCGCCGCAGCGCTGGACGACACGTGTTGATCCGGGCGCGGCGGCCACACCCGTCATGTCGGCGGATACGCCGCCGGCCAACCCGGTCACGGCGGGCGCGGAACGCAAGGGTTTCGACCTGCGACACTTGCTCGGCGGCGGGCCGAAGTCCGAGCGGGACTTCCTGCCGCCGGACCAGGCGTTCGTGTTCTCGGCCCGCAGCGACCATGCCGACCGCATCACGCTCCACTGGGACATCACCGACGGGTATTACCTGTATCGCGACAAGGTCAAGGTCGTCGCGACCGGCGGCGGCGCGCAGCTCGGCCAGCTGTCGATTCCGGGCGGCAAGACGCAGCACGACGAGTACTTCGGCGACCAGGTCGTCTTCGTGGACGAGATGCAGGCCGAAGTGCCGGTGGCCGTGGCGCCCGGAACACGCGAAGTCGAATTGCAGGTCACCTACCAGGGCTGCGCGGAAGCGGGTCTCTGCTATCCGCCGATCCGCAAGACGGTGACGGTGGCACTCGCGGCACCCGGCAGCGCGGCCGGCGACGCAACGGGCGGCGCGCCGGTGCGCAAGCAGTCCGAACAGGACCGGCTGGCCGAGAAGATCCGCAGCGGCAACCTGCTCGCGGTGCTCGCGACGTTCTTCGGCGCGGGACTGCTGCTCGCATTCACGCCTTGCGTCCTGCCGATGGTACCGATCCTGTCCGGGATCATCGTCGGCGCGGGGCGCGACCGGCCGGTCACGCGCGGCCGGGCGTTCTCACTGTCGCTCGCCTACGTGCTCGGCATGGCGCTCACCTACACGATCGCCGGCGCCGCGTTCGCAGCCGCCGGTGCCGGGCAGCAGGCGCAGGCGTTCTTCCAGAAGCCCTGGATCATCGTGCTGTTCGCGGCGCTCTTCGTGCTGCTCGCGCTCGGGATGTTCGGCGCGTTCAACCTGCAGGTGCCCGCGGCCTTCCAGGCGAAGGTCGCGGACCTGAGCAACCGCCAGAAGCAGGGCACGCTAATCGGTTCCGCAGTCATGGGCGCCCTCTCCTCGCTGATCGTCACGGCGTGCGTGGCCCCTCCCCTGGTCGCGGCGCTCGCGGTGATCGGCCAGAGCGGCAATGCGTTCCGCGGCGGCGCGGCGCTGTTCGCGCTGAGCCTCGGCATGGGCGCACCGCTGCTGGCATTGGGCGCCTCGGCGGGACGACTCCTGCCGAAGGCCGGTCCGTGGATGGACGCCGTCAAGATCGCGTTCGGCGTGATGATGCTTGGCGTCGCAATCTGGATGGTCGGCCGCATCCTGCCCGGGCCCGTGACGCTCGGGCTGTGGGCGCTGCTCGCGTTCGTATCGGCGTGGTACCTGCTCAAGCCTGGCGCGAGCGGGGCAGGCATGGCGCGTCGCGGCCTCGGCGCGGTCGCGGCGATCTACGGCGCCGCGATGCTCGTCGGCGCATTCATGGGCAACAGCAGCCCGTTGGCGCCGCTCGCCGCAATGCACGGCTCGAAAGCCACGCCCGGCCAACGCCTCGCCCTCACGCGCATCAAGAGCGTGGCCGACTTCGAGCGCACGCTCGCCGAAGCCAAGGCGGCCGGCCGGCCCCTGATGCTGGACTTCTATGCGGACTGGTGCGTGTCGTGCAAGGAAATGGAGGACCGCACGTTCACGGACGCCGGTGTGCAGCGGGAATTATCGCGCGCGGTGCTGATCCAGGCCGACGTGACCGCGAACGACGACGACGACCAGGCGTTGCTCAAGCGCTTCGGCATCCTCGGCCCGCCGACCATCGTGTTCTTCGGGCCCGACGGCGTCGAACGGACCGAGTACCGCGTCGTCGGCTTCCAGCCGGCGGACGATTTCCGCAAGCACGTGGCCGAAGCGTTTGGCGGTAATGCGCAATGAGAACGCTCGCCATCGTGGCAATCATCGCGGGGGCCGCGGCGGCCGGGGCGGCCGGGTACCTCGCCTACCAGCGCCACACGCAAGTCACCAAGCCGCCGCCGGTGACCGTTGAAGCGCCTGCACTGACGCTCGCCGGCACGCTGCCCGAATTCCAGCTCGCGGATCGCGACGGGAAGCCGCGGTCCCTCAAGGACTGGTCCGGCAAGTCGCTGATCGTGAACTTCTGGGCCACCTGGTGCGCCCCCTGCCGGCGCGAGATCCCGCTGCTCGAGAAACTTCAGGCGCAGTACGGTCCGGACGGCTTCCAGGTGATCGGCATCGCCGCCGACTACCGCGACAAGGTCCTGGCCTACGCGGACGAGATCAAGATCCAGTACCCGCTGCTCATCGGTGAGCAGGAGGCGCTCGATGCGGCCACGGCATTCGGCATCGAGGCGGTCGGGTTCCCGTTCACGATCTTCTCCGACCGCCAGGGACGGATCGTCGCGGCGCACATGGGTGAATTGACCCAGGCCGAGGCGGACGTCATTCTCGGGGCGGTCCGGAAGGTGAACGCCGGCAGTTCCACCCCGGAACAGGCCCGGCGAGAGATCGAGGCGGCGCTTCCCGCCCTGAAGCACGAGAAGCAGGGACCGGACTGACCTGATCCGGGTGCGATTTCGCGAAAAATCGCCATCCTGCCGTGATTGGCGCTAAACTTGCTGCCTTCTCCGGGCACGTTGCGACCGCCATGGCACATATCCTGCTGCTGAACGGCCCGAACCTGAACCTGCTGGGCGCGCGCGAGCCGGGGATCTACGGCAAGGTCACGCTCGATCAGGTGCACGAGCGCATGGGTCACCTCGCTTCCGAGGCCGGCCACCACCTGACCGCCTTCCAGAGCAACTCCGAGTCGGAACTGATCACGCGCGTCCACGAGGCGCCGGCCAGCCACGTCGCGATGATCATCTTCAATCCGGCCGGGTTCACGCACACCAGCGTCGCACTGCGCGACGCCCTGCTCGCCGTGAAGATCCCGTTCATCGAGGTGCACCTGTCGAACGTGCACGCGCGGGAACCCTTCCGGCACCACTCCTATTTCTCCGACATCGCCCTCGGTGTGATCACCGGGCTCGGCGCCGTCGGCTACGAACTCGCATTGCGCGCCGCGGCGGAGTACCTCGCCGCACAGTCGAGCAAGCGGGTCTGACGCGCGAAGTTTCCGAGGGTTTCGAGGATGGACATCCGCAAGGTCAAGAAGCTGATCGAACTGCTCGAGGAATCGGGCATCTCGGAAATCGAGATCAAGGAGGGCGAGGAGTCGGTGCGCATCAGCCGGCACCCGACCGGCACCATCCACGCGATCTCGGCGCCGATGGCCTATTCGGCTCCTCAAGCGGGAGCCCCAGGGACCGCTGCGCCGTCCGGCGCGATCGCGGCGGCGCCGGGGGCCCGGGCCGCCGCCGAGCCCGCGCATTCGCCGGACCAGGTCGTGACCGCGCCCATGGTCGGCACGTTCTACGCGGCGCCTGCCCCGGGCGCGAAGGCGTTCGTGGAGATCGGCAGCGAGGTGAAGCCGGGCGACGTGCTGTGCATCATCGAGGCGATGAAGATGATGAACCAGATCGAGTGCGACAAGGCTGGGCGCGTCGTCTCCGTCCTCGTCAAGAACGGCGATCCTGTCGAGTTCGGCCAGCCCCTCTTCGTGATCGAGTAATGCTCGACAAGGTCGTCATCGCCAATCGCGGCGAGATCGCCCTCCGGATCCTGCGCGCCTGCCGCGAACTCGGCATCAAGACGGTCGCCGTCCACTCGACGGCCGACAAGAACCTCAAGCACGTGCTGCTCGCCGACGAGACGGTGTGCATCGGGCCGCCGCCCTCCCGCGAGAGTTACCTCAACATGCCGGCGATCATCAGCGCGGCCGAGGTGACGGACTCGGTCGGCATCCACCCCGGCTACGGCTTCCTCTCCGAGAACGCCGACTTCGCCGAGCGCGTCGAGAAGAGCGGCTTCACGTTCATCGGTCCGCGCGCCGAGACGATCCGGCTGATGGGCGACAAGGTCTCCGCCATCCAGGCGATGAAGAAGGCCGGGGTGCCGTGCGTGCCGGGGTCCGACGGGCCGCTCGGCACCGAGCCCGACGAGCTGCACCGGATCGCGCGCGACATCGGCTTCCCGGTGATCATCAAGGCGTCGGGCGGTGGCGGCGGGCGCGGCATGCGCGTCGTGCACAGCGAGGCGACGCTGCTTCACTCGGTGAGCGTCAC
>JBBIVG010000222.1:0-6031 GCA_037439865.1 Nevskiaceae bacterium | reverse complement strand
GACGGCGACGAACACGTCCTTCCCGGTCGAGTCGTCCTTCCGCGGCGTGGCGTACTCCGTACGGACCTCGAGCCGCACGACAGCCCCTTCACGCGACAACCGGGACAGGTCCACGGCGTAGCTGTTCCCGTCCGCGTCCGTACCGACCGTCGTCCACTCGGCGGCGAACGCGATCCCACCGAACGTCACGAGCAACGCACCGACCCAAACCTGGCCCTGTCGGGAAACCACCCGCTGCTTCATGCCCTTCCTCGATCCGGCCGCGACCGCGGCCACACACGCGCCAGTTTACGACTGTCCGCAGCCGGCTTCGCCGCGGACGGGGACGGGAAACCGCCACGGCCGCGGGTGCGAACTTCCGGCCGCCTGCGTCGTCTACTGACCATGGGACCTCGCAGATGACAGCATCGAGACGGACTCTGCTCGCTGCACTCGCGATCTGTGCGGCGCAACTCGGCTTCGACAGCGGGGTGCGCAGCGCTCATGCCGCCGACGTGCCGCGCCAGGAGTCCTCCCTAGACCAGGCGGCTGAGTCGCCCCAGACGAGCCTGCCGGAGGCAGCGCCGCCGGCCGCCGACGATCCCGATGATCCCCACACGACGGGAGCGCTCGTCGGCGGGCTCCTCCTGCTCGGCCTCACCGCGGCCGGACTCACGATCACCTACCGCGCGCTCGCCGCCGAAAGGAAGGAACGACGTCACCGCTACCGTCGCCGAGTGCACCGGGAACCCGACCACGCCGCTCGAGCCTGAACGCCGGTGTATGATCCGGTGCGCCTCCCCAGCCCGGGTGGCGGAATTGGTAGACGCAAGGGACTTGATTGCTTGAGCACCCGGATCGGAAACGGCCGGGTGAATGGGGTCAAATTCGGGGGAACAGCACCGCCGGCCGGCGCCTGCAATCCCGAGCTAAGCCCGCGCGGGACGCGCACGGCGTCCGGCGGGAAAGTGTATAGACTTGACGGCCCCTGCCTAACTCGCGACTCCGCACGGTACGCGCGACACGGCAAAGAGAAAGTCCAGACCACAAATGGCCCCGCACCGTGGATGGGCGGGGCCAGCAGCGAAAGCTGTAGCTGGTAAGAAAATCCCTCGGGGGCAACCCCGTGCCGGTTCGATCCCGGCCCCGGGCACCATCTCTACGCGGTTTTCCGCGGTGTCGGCCCGTGTCCTGCCGACCTATAGTCCCCGCCCACCAGGAGCGCCCGGCGCGCGGCGGGGAGTAACGACATGAGCGACACCATCCACAGGACAATGGGGCAGCAGTCCGGCCGGCGTTCGTGGGCCGAACCGTGGAAGATAAAGATGGTCGAGCCGCTGCGCATGACGCGGCCCGAAGACCGCGCCAAGGCGCTCGCGGAGGCCGGCTACAACACGTTCCTGCTGCGCTCCGACGACGTCTACATCGACCTGCTGACCGACAGCGGCACGAACGCGATGAGCGACCGGCAATGGGCCGGCATGATGCTTGGCGACGAAGCCTACGCAGGGAGCCGCAACTTCTACCGGCTCGAGGAGGCCATTCAGACGCATTACGGGTACCCGTTCATCGTGCCCACGCACCAGGGCCGCGGCGCGGAGCACCTGATCAGCCAGGCGGCGATCCGCAAGGGCCAGTACGTGCCGGGCAACATGTACTTCACGACCACGCGCCTCCACCAGGAACTCGCGGGCGGCATCTTCGTGGACGTCATCACGGACGCCGCGCACGACCCCGCCGACCTGAGCCCGTTCAAGGGCGACGTGGACATCGCAAAGCTCGAGAAACTCGTGGCGGAGCACGGCGCCGCCAATATTGCCTACGTCAGCCTCGCGGCCACCGTGAACATGGCGGGCGGTCAGCCCGTCAGCATGGCGAACGTCAGGGCATTGAGCGCCTTCTGCCGCAGCCGCGGCATCAAGCTGTTCCTGGACGCGACCCGCCTCGTCGAGAACGCCTTCTTCATCCAGGAACGCGAGCCCGGCTATTCCGACAAGCCGCTCGCCGCGATCGTGCGCGAGTTCTGCGACCACAGCGACGGCGCCTGGATGAGCGCGAAGAAGGACGCACTCGTGAACATCGGCGGCTGGCTCGCCGTGCGCGACCGGGCGCTTTTCGAGGAACTCCGCAATCTCGTCGTCGTCTACGAGGGACTGCATACCTACGGCGGCCTCGCGGGCCGCGACATGGAAGCGATGGCGATCGGCATCGGGGAATCCATGCAGGACGATCACATGCGGGCGCGCATCGGGCAGGTTCGCTACCTCGCCGAGTTGCTGCAGGACTGGGGCGTACCGATGGTGCAGCCGGTCGGCGGGCACGCGATCTTCCTCGACGCCCGCGCCTTCTACCCGCACCTGCGCCAGGACCAGTTCCCGTCGCAGACGCTCGCGGCGGAGCTTTACCTCGACTCGGGCATCCGCTCGATGGAGCGCGGCATCGTCAGCGCCGGCCGCGATCCGAAGACGGGCGACCATCACTACCCGAAGCTCGAACTGACGCGGCTCACGATCCCGCGCCGCGTGTACACGCAGGCGCACATGGACGTCGTCGCGGAGTCGGTCAAAGCCGTTTACGACGCGCGCGCCGCGGCCCGCGGGCTGAAGATGGTGTACGAGCCGAGGTACCTGCGCTTCTTCCAGGCGCGCTTCGAGCCCCTCAGCTGAGCGGCTCGAACCGGGCCGTGAAGTGCCTGAGCTGCGGCGGCTGCGCGACGATTCGCAGCCCGCGCAGTCTGTCCCGCTGGCGCACGAGTTCCTCGAACACCTCGACGAGGTAGTCGGCGTGTGACTGCGTATAGACGCGGCGCGGCATCGCGAGCCGCACGAGATCCATGTCGGCCGCGTCCTCCGTGCCGTCGGGCCTGAGCCCGAACATCACCGTGCCGATCTCGCAGGCGCGGATGCCGCCGATCTCATAGAGGGCGACGGCAAGCGCCTGCCCCGGATACTGCAGCGGCGGGATGTGCGGCAGGAACCGCCGCGCGTCCACGAACACCGCATGCCCGCCGACCGGCTGCACGATCGGCACGCCCAGCGCGAGCAGCTTCTCGCCGACGTACTCATTGGTGCGTACGCGGTAGCGCAGGTACTGCTCGTCCACGATCTCCTCGAGTCCCACGGCGATTGCCTCGAGATCCCGGCCCGCGAGCCCGCCGTAAGTCGGGAAGCCCTCCGTGAGGATCAGGCGGTTGCGGGCGGCCGCGGCCAGTCCGTCGTCGTTCATCGCGAGCCAGCCGCCGATGTTCGCGAACGCGTCCTTCTTGGCGCTCATCGTCATGCCGTCGGCCACCGCGAACATGTCGCGCACGATGTCCGCGACCGGCCGCAACCCCTGCCCTTCCTCGCGGCACTTGATGAACCAGGCGTTCTCGGCGAAACGACACCCGTCGATGAAGAGCGGCTTCCCGTGCCGGTGCGCGATCTCGGCCGCGGCACGGATGTTCGCGAGGCTGACCGGCTGCCCGCCGCCCGCGTTGTTCGTTACCGTCAGCATTACGAGAGGAATGCGGTCGGCGGACTCGTCGAGCAGGCGCTCCAGGCGCCCGAGGTCGATGTTGCCCTTGAACGGATGCCGGACGTCCGGCGCATGCGCCTCGGGAATCACCAGGTCCACCGCGCTCGCCCCGGTCGCCTCGATGTTGCCCCGCGTCGTGTCGAAGTGCGTGTTCGAAGGGATCACGCGGCCCGGCCCGCCGACGATCGAGAAGAGGATGGCCTCGGCCGCGCGCCCCTGGTGCGTCGGTATCACGTGGCGGAACGGCATCAGCGTGCGCACCGCGGACTCGAAGCGATAGAACGACGGCGAGCCGGCGTATGACTCGTCGCCGCGCATGACCGCGGCCCACTGCTCCGCGCTCATCGCACTGGTGCCGGAGTCCGTGAGCAGGTCGATGATCACGTCGTCCGCGTGGATCGAGAACAGGTTCCAGCCGGCCTTCCGAAGCAGCTCGCGGCGCTCGTCCACCGTCGTGAGCCGGATCGGCTCCACCACCTTGATCCGGAACGGCTCGATGATCGTCTTCATGCGTGCATCACCCTGCGGCCGCCGAGCGGGCCATGAGGAAATAGAGCACCAGCAAGCCCGCCACGATCCAGGACGCGGGGCGCACGTCGCGAGCCCGGCCGCCCAGCACCTTGACCAGCGGATAGCTGATGAAGCCCAGTGCGAGTCCGTCGGCGATCGAGAACGTGAGTGGAATGCCGACCAGAACGAGGAAGGATGGCAGCAGCTCGGTGAAATCCTGCCAGGCGATCTGCGCCGCGTTGCGCAACATCATCGCGCCGACCAGCACCAGCGCGGGCGCCGTGATCGGTGCGTAGCCCCCGAGCATCTCGATCACCGGGCTGAAGAACAGGGCAGCCAGGAACAGCCCGGCGACGGTGACTGCCGTGAGCCCGGTGCGTCCGCCCTGCTCCACGCCGGTCGCGCTCTCGATGTAGCTCGTGACGGTGCTCGTGCCGAGGCACGCGCCTGCGACGGTCGCCGTGGCGTCCGACAGGAAGGCCTGCCGCGCGCGTGGCAGCCGATCGTCGCGCATGAGGCCGGCCTGCTGCGCCACGCCGACGAGCGTGCCCACGGTGTCGAAAAACACCATGAACAGGAAGATCGTCACGTACGGCGCCATCGCGAGCGTGAGCGCGCCACGGACGTCCATCTTCAGGAACGTCGGTTCCAGCGAAGGCGGCGTCGCGATGACGTGATCGGCGAGCTGGAAGCGGGTCGCGAGTGCGGATTGCGCCACGACCGGCGACGACGTGACCGCGTCGCCCAGGTGCGGCAGCAGGAGCTTGAGCAATGTCGCCAGCAGGCCGGCGGCAAGGATGCCCCACAGGATCGATCCGCGGACCCGTCGCGCGTGCAGGCCGGCGGCGATCAACAGGCCGACGAAGAATACGGCGAGGTCCGGCGACCCGAAGTTCGGGTTGAGCTTGACGGCGGTGCCGGGATCCTTGAGCACGAGCCCGGCATTCTGCAGTCCGATGAAGGCGATGAAGAGCCCGATGCCGGCTGCGATCGCGCTCTTCATGCTCGGGCTGATCGAGTTCATCACGGCCTCGCGGACACCCACGAGCGACAGCAGCAGGAACAGCACGCCGGAGACGAACACCGCGCCGAGCGCCGTGGCCCACGGCACGGCCGCACCCGCCGCGGCCGCCGCCGGGATGGCCGTGAAGACGAAGAAGAAGTTCTCGCCCATGCCGGGCGCCTGGGCGATCGGGTAGCGTGCGTAAAGCCCCATGATTGCCGAGGCCAGGGCGGCAGCCAGGCACGTGGCAGTCGTGATGGCACCGAAGTCCATGCCGGTCGGCCGGCCGAACATCACGCCCGACAGCACCGCAGGCTGCACGAAGATGATGTAGGACATCGTGAGGAACGTGGTGAGGCCCGCCACCAGTTCCGTGCGAACCGTGGTGCCGTTTTCCTTCAGCCGAAAGAGGCGCTGGAGCATGAGCCCGGCGGAATCGTAGCGGCGCGCCGTCGGCGGCGCGTCGCCACGTTAGTCGCGCCGCAGCCCGCGGGCAAGCGCGCCGACGCCGAGCATCGCGAGCAGCACGAAATCGGCCCCACCTCCGCCACCACCGCCGCCGCCGCCGGAAATCGGAATGCCGGGGACGATCGTTACACTGGCGGATGCCGTTGCGCCCGGCTCTGCGACCGATGCCGCGGTCACCGTGACCTTCGCCGGACTCGGCACCGTAGCAGGCGCCGTGTAGACGCCGTTGGCCGTGATGGTGCCCACGGTCGAATTGCCGCCCGGGATGTCGTTCACGAGCCAATTGACACGCGTGTCCGTGGCATTCGCCACCGCCGCGGAAAAAGCCTGCGTACCGCTGCCGGCCGTCAGGGTCGCGGTGGTCGGCGTGATCGTGACCTGAACGGTCTGCACGATCGAGATCGGCGTGGGACACGCGGCACTGCTGACTGCGGACGGCGCCGTCGTCGTGGCCGACGTGGGGTTCACGATGACGTCGGCGTTGTCCTGGCGGCCAGCATTGTCGGTGACTGTGAGGCGCACCGTGAACGAGCCCGAGGACGGCGCAACGACTGT
>JBBIVG010000221.1:0-6047 GCA_037439865.1 Nevskiaceae bacterium | reverse complement strand
AATACGGCACAAACTTCAGAACGCAGCCGACGCTCGTCACGACCCCGCTGCTCACCGCCCGCGGCGACGCGGTCGTGCCGTCCACGGTGGACGTGTTCGTCAACGGCCAACCGGTGGCGAGCCAGCAGGTGCAGCCCGGTCCCTTCCAGATCTCCGGCGTTCCGGCGGTCAACGGTGCCGGGCAGATGCAGGTCGTCGTCACCGACGCGCTCGGCCGCCAGCAGGTGATCGCGCAACCGTACTACGCAGGTACGGCGCTGCTGCGCCCCGGCCTCAATGAATACTCGGTGGAGGCGGGTGCCGTCCGCCGCAACTACGCGAAGCGCAGCAACGACTATGCCAACTTCGTCGGGGCCGCCACGTTCAGCCGTGGCGTCACGAGCGAACTGACCGTCGGCGCGCACGCCGAAGGCCAATCCGGCGGCGCCGCGGCGGCCGGCGTGGACGGCGCGCTGCAGGTCGGCACGCTCGGTATCGTATCCGCGGCGGCCGCGGGCGGAGGCGACAAGGAAAGCCGCGGCTGGCTCGGCGGCCTCGGTTTCGAGCGCAGCGGCACCCGCGTGAGTCTCTACGCGCGCGGGTCGTACGCGTCGCAGGGATTCACGCAGCTCGGCGACAACGTGGTCCAGGGCCAGCCCAAGCTGCGCGCATTTGGCGGCCTCGGCCTGAGCCTCGCGCAGCACGGCAGCATGCAGTTCGCCTACGGCCTGCAGACGAACTGGCTGACGCCAAGTGTCGAGACTTTCGGCCTCGGTTACACCCTCGGTCTCGGCACGCTCGGATTCCTGAACCTGTTCGCGAGCTACTCGACCGCCGAGACGTCGAACTCCGACGTGTTCCTGACCTGGACGATGCCGCTCGGCGACCGTCGCACCGGCAGCGCGACCTTGCGGCGCTCGACGGACCCGACCGGCAAGGGTGACGAGTTCGAGGCCGTCGCCTCGCTCCAGCAGAGCCTGCCGGTGGGCCGTGGCTCGGGGTATTCCGCCAGCATCTCGAGCGCTGACGAGGCTCACTTCGGTTACGCGTACCAGGGCTCCGCCGGCCTGGTCGGCGTCGACGTGGCGCGCGCCAACGGCCAGGAAGGCGTGCGCGTCAACGGCACCGGCGGCGTCGCGATCACGAGCGCCGGCGTGATGCCGTCGCGACGCCTCGACCAGAGCTTCGCCGTCGTGCAGGTCGCGGACTACAAGGGCGTCGAGGTGTTCGTGGACAACCAGCCCGTGGGTCGCACCGACGCCAAGGGTCGCGTGCTGCTCGACAGGCTGCTGCCATACCAGGAAAACCGGATCAGCGTGGATCCGAACAAGCTGCCGATGGACGCCACGGTCTCGACGTCCACGATGACGGTGACACCTGCGTATCGGAGCGGGCTCGCGGTCAAGTTCCCCATCAGCCGCGCGGACGCGGTCACGCTGCGACTCGTGCGGCCCGGCGATCAGCCCGTGCCGGCCGGCGCGACGGCAAAGCTCGGGTCAGGGGCCTTTCCCGTCGCGATACAGGGCAGCGTGTTCATGACCGGCGTCTCTTCCGGGCGCACGACGGGCGTCGCCACCTGGAAGGACGGCAGCTGTTCGTTCGAGATCGCACGCCCTGCCGGCACCGACCCGCTCCCGGACCTCGGCGCCGTGCCGTGCGTGCCCGTGGCCGGTCAAGGAGCCAGCCCGTGAGACGGCTCCGCAACGTCGCCCGCTCGATCGCTGCGGTCGGCGGGCTGATGCTCGCGTCATCGGTCGCGATGGCCGCGGTCGACTGCTCCGCTTCAGCCACCGGAGTCGCCTTCGGCGCCTACGACCCCCTGCTGTCGACGAACGATGACTCGACCGGCTCCATCACGGTCACCTGTACGTACATTGCCCCCGGCGGCGTCACAGTCGTCAACTACACCGTAGTCCTCTCGACTGGTGGCAACGGTTCATTCGCGCCACGACGCATGTCTGCAGGCGCCTCGCGACTCGACTACAATCTTTATCGTGATGCAGCGCGCACGCAGGTCTGGGGCAACGCGACCGGCGGCACATCGATCATCTCCGGCACGATCCGCGTGGGCCCGGGCGTCGGCAACGGCACGCGCTCGAACACGCACACCGTCTATGGCCGGATACCCGCGCTGCAGGACGCCGACACGGGCAATTTCACGGACTCGATCCTGCTGACGCTGACTTTCTGACGACTCAGAGCGACGTGACCGCGACGTGCACCGGCATGGTGTAGGTACCGGGGCGCGCGGCTACGTCCAGCAGCAGGCGGAAGCGCAGCGCGAGTTCCTGCGCACGCAACGCCGCGGGCTGCAGCACCTCGACCACCTCGTCGCGCATCACGACGCTGCTGGCGAGCCCGCTCACTTCGATCGCGCTCGTCAGCCCGACGCGCGGCGCAAGGCGGATCATGTAGCCGGCGGGATCGTTGTTCTGCACGCGATAGACCGCCGCGACATCCAGGTAGCCGCGCGAGATGTCTTCGCTGGACACGGAGAGCTCGGCAGGTTGCGAGACGGTCTTGAGGGTGACGTGGGGCGCGACGTAAGCGGAGACGGTAAACCGGGCATGCACGTCCCCCGCGGCGGTCACCTGTGGCATGACCGCGAGTAGAACGAACGCCGCCATCCAGCGCGTCATTCCTGCACCCCGGGGACCGTGCCGCGACCATGGCGCGAGCCCCAAACCACGTTGTTCTTGTCTCATCGGCCAGCCCGGCCCTTCATCCGGGAAAATCGCTAGCAGACGTGTCGTGGTTCACAAAATAGCGCACCCGCCTTGACGAACGGGCGCGATTTAACCGAAACGCGGGCCCGTGGCCACTGCTGCGCCGCACCATGCACCGGGCCGTCCGGTTGCGCCCCCCGGCAGAACGGCTAAGCTGCCCCCCTGTTTTCCTGATCCCTGGACACCGCCGCTCGTGCAACCGACCGACACGACGAACCCGGACTATTTCCATCGGGTCGTGGACTGCCAATGGGCCTGTCCGGCGCACACCGACGTGCCGGAATACATCCGCCTCATCGCCCTCGGGCGCTTCGCCGACGCCTACATGGTCAACCGGGAATCGAACGTCTTCCCGGGCATCCTCGGGCGCGTGTGCGACCGTCCGTGCGAGCCCGCCTGCCGGCGCGGCCGCGTCGAGGAGAAGCCGGTCGCCATCTGCCGCCTGAAGCGGGTCGCCGCCGACCACAAGGACTCGATCGTCGACCGCCTGCCCGTCGTGCCCGTGAAGAAGAACGGCAAGCGCGTAGCCTGCATCGGCGCGGGCCCCGCCTCGCTCACGGTGGCGAACGACCTGCTGCCCCTCGGCTACGAGGTCGTGGTCTTCGAGCAGTGGGACAAGCCCGGCGGCCTGATGCGCACGAACATCCCGGCCTTCCGCCTGCCCGAGTCCGTGCTCGACGAGGAGATCGGCTACATCACGCAGATGGGCGCGGAGATCCGCTACAACTCGCGCATCGACAGCCTGAAGAAACTGCTCGCGACCGGCGGGTTCGACGCGGTGTTCGTGGGCTCCGGCGCGCCGAAGGGCAAAGAGCTCAAGCTCCCGGGGCGCAAGGAAGGCGGGGCGAACATCCACATCGGCATCGACTGGCTCGAATCCGTCGCGTTCAAGCACGTCGAGAAGATCGGCGGGCGCGTGCTCATCATCGGCGTCGGCAACACGGCGATGGACTGCTGCCGCTCCTCGCTCCGGCTCGGCGCGAAGGACGTGAAGGTGATGGCCCGCAAGCCGCGCCAGTTCTTCAAGGCGTCCGAGTGGGAGCTCGAGGACGCGGAGGCCGAGAACGTCGAGATCGTCGTCAACCACGCGCCGAAGAGCTTCGTCGTCGAGAATGGCCGCCTCGTCGGCATGAACTTCGACAAGATGCAGTACGAGTTCGACGCGCGCGGCCACATCATCGCCGAGCGGGTCGTCGGCGAGGCGTTCTTCCCGGCCGACGACGTGATCCTCGCCATCGGCCAGGAGAACGCCTTCCCCTGGATCGAGGACGACCTCGGCCTCGAGTTCGACAAGTGGCACGTGCCGGTCGTGGACAAGGTCACCTTCCAGTCCACGCGTCCGGACGTGTTCTTCGGCGGCGACGCCGCGTTCGGGCCGAAGAACATCATCTGGGCCGTCGAGCACGGCCACCAGGCCGCGATCTCGATCCACGGCCATTGCATGGGACAGCCGGTCACGAACCGCCTGCCCCCGACGATGAACCTCTCCTCGCGCAAGATGGGACTGCACGAGTGGTCGTACAAGAACGACTACAACCCGGTCGAGCGCCGGCTCGTGCCGCACGTGAGCCTCAAGGAGCGCTTCAAGAAGATCAGCATCGAGGTCGAGCTCGGGTTCGACCCCGAGCAGACCGCGGCCGAGGTCCAGCGCTGCCTCAACTGCGACGTGCAGACGGTGTTCGACGCCAAGCTCTGCATCGAGTGCGACGCTTGCATCGACATCTGCCCGACCGACTGCCTCACGATCACCCGCAACGGTGAGGAGGCCGAGCTCGTCACCCGCCTCAAGGCCCCGCGCGCCAACCCGGCGGAGCCGCTGTACGTTTCCGGGCCGCTCAAGCAGACCGGCCGCGTCATGGTGAAGGACGAGGACCTCTGCGTGCACTGCGGACTCTGCGCCGAGCGCTGCCCCACGGCGGCCTGGGACATGCAGAAGTCCACGATCAACCTGCCCCACGCCTGCGACCACACATGGCCCAGCCCGCAAAAGCGCCAGACCGCGTAAACGACCTCGTCATCAAGCTCGCCAACGTGAACGGCACGGGCTCGGCCAGTGCCAACACGCTGCTGATGAAGGCCATCTTCCGGATGGGCATCCCCGTGATGGGGAAGAACTACTTCCCGTCCAACATCCAGGGCCTGCCGACCTGGTACGAGATCCGCGTGACGAAGGACGGCTACGTCGCCCGCTCGGGGCGCGTGGACCTCATGGTCGCGATGAATGCGGAGACCTACCAGAAGGACGTCCGCGAGGTGTCGCCGGGCGGCTACCTGATCTACGACTCCACCTGGCCGCGCTCGACGCTGCTCGCCCGGGAGGACATCACGATCCTCGGCGTGCCGCTCGCGAAGCTGTGCAACGAGAACTTCGTAGGCGTGCGCAACCGCATCCTGATGAAGAACGTCATGTACGCCGGCGTGCTCGCCGCGCTGCTAGACATCGACGTCGAGGTGATCCGCGGCCTGCTCACCGAGAGCTACGCCAAGAAGCCGGCGCTCGTGGACGCCAACATGAAGGCCGTGCAGCTCGGCTACGACTACGCGAAGGCGAACCTGCCCTGTCCGCTGTCCATCCGCGTCGAGCGCATGGACAAGACGAAGGGCTTCGTGATGATCGACGGCAACACCGCGGCCGCGCTCGGCTGCGTGTACGCCGGCGCGACCGTCGGCCCGTGGTACCCGATCACGCCGTCGACGTCCCTCATGGACGCGTTCAAGAGCTTCTGCCAGAAGCTGCGGGTGGACCCGGAGACCGGCAAGAGCAACTTCGCCGTGATCCAGGCCGAGGACGAGCTCTCGGCGATCGGCATGGTGCTCGGCGCGAACTGGAACGGCGCCCGTGCGTTCACCGCGACCAGCGGCCCGGGCATCTCGCTGATGAACGAGTTCATCGGGCTCGCCTATTACGCCGAGGTCCCGGCGGTGATCTTCGACGTCCAGCGCGTCGGCCCCTCGACCGGCATGCCGACGCGCACGCAGCAGTGCGACCTCCTGCTCTGCGCGTACGCTTCGCACGGCGACACCAAGCACGTGCTGCTGTTCCCGTCGAACCCCGAGGAGTGCTTCTACATGGCGATCCAGGCGTTCGACCTCGCCGAGCGCCTGCAGACGCCGGTGTTCGTGATGTCGGACCTCGACATCGGCATGAACGACTGGATGTGCAGGGACCTGGTGTGGGACGACAGCTACCGCCCGGACCGCGGCAAGGTGCTGACGAAGGAAGACGTCGAGGCGATGCCGAAGTTCTACCGCTACCTGGACAGCGACGACGACGGCATCACCTACCGGACCATCCCCGGCGTGTCCGCCAAGGGCGCGTACTTCACCCGCGGCTCCGGCCAC
>JBBIVG010000220.1:0-6073 GCA_037439865.1 Nevskiaceae bacterium | reverse complement strand
GCTCCGAGTTCCTGCAGCAGGCGGTAGCCGTCGTTCAGGAGCCGCGCATCGGGCGCGTCGATGAACGGGAACTCCTCCGGCGCACCGAGCCCGAGCGCCGCCATCTGCAGGATCAGGCTCGCGAGGTTCGTGCGCAGGATCTCGGGGTCGGTGTACTGCGGGCGGGCGTCGAAGTCCTCCTGCGAGTAGAGCCGGATGCAGATGCCCTCGCCCACTCGACCGCACCGGCCCTTGCGCTGTTCCGCGCTGGCGCGCGAGACCGCCTCGATAGGGAGGCGCTGGAACTTGGCGCGCGGACTGTAGCGACTCACGCGCGCGAGTCCGCTGTCGATCACGAACCGGACCGCCGGGATCGTGAGCGACGTCTCCGCCACATTCGTCGCCAGCACCACCCGGCGACGCGAGTGTGGCGCGAAGATCCGGTCCTGCTCCGCCGCGGAGAGCCGCGCGTACAAGGGCAGGATTTCCCAGTCCCGCGCCGGCGCGCGGCCGAGGTAGTCGCGGCACTCGGAAATCTGCTTCTCACCGGGCAGGAAGACCAGCGCATCGCCCTGGATGCCGCGCGCATCCCGCTCGAGCGCATTGAGCGCGGCGCCGACCGCCTCCGGCAGCGAGGGCGCCTCGGCATCCTCCTCGTGCAGCGGCCGGTAGCGGACTTCCACCGGGAAACTGCGTCCCTCCACGTCCACCACCGACGCACCGTCGAAGAACTCGGCGAAGCGCGCCGTCTCGATCGTCGCAGAGGTCACGATCACGCGAAGTTCGGGCCGGCGCCTGACCAGTTGCTTGCAGACCCCGAGCAGGAAATCGACGTTCAGGTTGCGCTCGTGCGCTTCGTCGAGGATTAGTGTGTCGTAGCGCTCGAGCAGCGGGTCGCTTTCGAGTTCGCGCAGCAGGAGCCCGTCGGTCATGAGCTTGATCAACGTGCGCGGGCTCGTGCGATCGGTGAATCGAACCTGGTAGCCCACGAGATCGCCGGTCGTCGAGCCAATCTCCTCGCTGATGCGGTGAGACAGGGACTGCGCCGCGATGCGCCGCGGCTGAGTATGGCCGATCATCCCCTGCAGCCCGCGTCCCTGCTCCAGGCAGATCTTCGGCAGCTGCGTGCTCTTGCCGCTGCCGGTCGCGCCGCTCACGATGACGACACGCGAGGACGTCACGGCCGCCGCGATCTCCGCGCGGCGCGCGTGGACTGGAAGCGTCTCGTCGTAGGTGATCGGCGGGACCGATTGCCGGCGCGCCTCGACCCTGGCCACGGACGCGGCGACCTGTTGCTGCAGGCGCTCGAACTCGCGCGGATCGACGGCGGCACCGCGGCGCGAGAGCCGATCGAGCCACGATGCGAGGCGCCGCCGGTCGCGTAGCAGGCAACCGCCGAGCGCCTCGCGCAACGCGACCCGCTCCGCCGTCAGCCGATCTCCTGCTTTGCCCGCGCCCAAAGCGCCTCCAGCTCCATCGCAGTCGCATCCGACGGCGTGCGACCCTGCTCCGCGAGCACCCGCTCCATGCGCCGGAATCGCCGTTCGAACTTGCCGCCGGCGTCGCGCAGCGCGCCTTCCGGGTCGACGCGCAGGTGACGCGCGAGCTGCGCGACACTGAACAGCAGGTCGCCGATCTCCTCGCGGACGTGCGCGATGTCCCCGCCGGCGGCCGCGTGGTCGAGCTCGTCCAGTTCCTCGCGGACCTTCTCCAGCACCCCCGCGGGATCAGCCCAGTCGAAACCGACGCGCGCCGCCCGCTGGCCGAGCTTCACGGAGCGCGTGAGCGCCGGCAAGCCGAGCGTCACGCCGTCGAGCACTCCGGCGTGCTCGCCCCGGGCCCTGCGCTCCTCGGCCTTGTGCCGCTCCCAGGCCGCCGTCTGCTCCGCGGAGCTGCCGATCGTCGCCTCGCCGAACACGTGCGGATGCCGGCGCTCGAGCTTGTCGCTGATCGCATCCACGACCTCGTCGAAACGGAACAGCCCCTGCTCCTCCGCGATGCGCGACTGGAACACGACCTGGAAGAGCAGGTCGCCCAGCTCATCCCGCACCTGTGCCGCATCCCCGCGCTCGACGGCGTCGGCGATCTCGTAGGCTTCCTCGATCGTGTGCGGCACGATCGACGCCCAGGTCTGCTCCCGGTCCCAGGGGCAGCCGCGTTCCGGGTCGCGCAGGCGCGCCATGATCTCGAGCAGTCGATCAATCGCCACGGGTCAGGTCTCGCGCAGCAGCCGGTACAGGGACATCAGCATCCCGGCGGTCGCGCCCCAGATGTTGCGCCCTTCGTACGGTATGTCGTGCGCGCGGAAGGTGTGGCCGCCGAAATGACGCTCGCGCGGTACGTGGTGCGCCGGGTCCAGCACGAACTCGAGCGGCACCTCGAAGACGTCCTCGACCTCGGTCACGTCGAGTGCGAGGTCGAAGCCGGGCCGCACGAACGCGACGACCGGCGTCACGAGGTACCCGGTGATCACGATGTGGTCGGCAAGGTACCCCGCCAGCGACACGTAGTCGCGGCGCAGGCCGATCTCCTCCTCCGTCTCGCGCAACGCTGCCTCCCAGGGCGTTGCATCGACCGGCTCCATGCGCCCGCCCGGGAAACTGATCTGCCCGGGGTGGTGCTTCAGGTGCGGGGCGCGCTGCGTGAGCAGCAGCGACAGTCCCTCGGGCCGGTCCACGATCGGAACGAGCACGGCCGCGCGCGAGAACTCGGCGGGCAGGAGCTTGCGGAGCTCGATCGTCTGCTCCGGCGAGAGGCCGGCCACCAGCGCCTTGACCGGGTCGCCGCCGGGCGTAGTGCCCCGCAGCCGCTCCTCGATGAGGGCGCGGAGAGGCAGGTCGCTGCGGCCGGTCACGGCTGACACTCAGTCCCCTGCGCCGCCGTGCCGCACACCGCCCCGCGTCAATGCCGCGGGATCGAGCAGCTTCTGCAACCGCTCGTCGCCGAGGTCGGTCATCTCCGCCGCGACATCGCGCACGGCGCGCCCGTCGGCATAGGCCTTCTTCGCTATGGCCGCCGCCTTGTCGTAGCCGATGACGGGGTTGAGCGCGGTCACGAGCATCGGGTTGCGCTCGAGCGCCGCGGCGATCTGGCGTCCGTGCACCGCGAACCCCGCAATCGCGCTGCGGCCCAGGGTACGTGCGGCGTTGGCGAGCAGCTCGATGCTCTGCAGGAGGTTGTAGGCGATCACCGGCAGCATCACGTTCAGCTGGAAATTGCCGGACTGCCCGGCCACGGTCACGGTCACGTCATTGCCGATCACCTGGGCTGCAACCATGGCCACGGCCTCGGGCACGACCGGGTTGACCTTGCCCGGCATGATGCTGCTGCCCGGCTGGAGGGCCGGCAGCGCCACTTCCGACAGGCCCGCGAGCGGGCCGCTGTTCATCCAGCGCAGGTCGTTGGCTATCTTCATGAGGCACACTGCGAGCGTGCGCAGGTGCCCCGACACCTCGACCGCGGTGTCCTGGGAGCCGAGCGACGCGAAGAAGTCACGACTGGGGCGCAGGTCGAGGCCCGTCTGCTGCGACAGCAACGCCGCCACCCGAGCCGCGAACTGGGGCGGCGCGTTGATGCCGGTACCCACGGCCGTGCCGCCCTGCGCGAGCGTATGGAGCCGCGGACGGCAACCCTGCAAGCGCACGAGCGCGTCCTCGATCTGGCTCCGCCACGCACCGAGTTCCTGGCCGAGCGTGAGCGGCATCGCGTCCATGAGGTGGGTCCGCCCGGTCTTGACGATGTCGCCGATGTCCGCCGCCTTGCGCCCGATGGTCTCCGAGAGTTCCTTCAACGCCGGCAGCAGCTGCTCGGCGACCGCGAGCGCCGCGCTCAGGTGGATCACCGTCGGGATCACGTCGTTGCTGCTCTGGCTGCGATTGACGTGGTCGTTCGGGTGCACCGCGGTGCCGCCGGCGTATTGCGCCGCGAGGCGGGCAATCACCTCGTTGGCGTTCATGTTGCTGCTCGTGCCCGAGCCGGTCTGGAAGACGTCCACCGGGAACTGCCCGTCGTGGCGTCCTTCCGCTACCTCGAGCGCGGCCTTCTGGATGGCGAAGGCGCGCACCTTGTCGAGCTCGCCGAGTTCCTGGTTGGCGCCCGCCGCAGCCCATTTCACGAGACCCAGCGCACGGATGAAGCCGCGCGGCATGCGCAGGCCGCTGATCGGGAAATTCTGGACGGCACGCTGCGTCTGGGCGCCCCAAAGGGCGTCGGCTGGCACGCGCAGCTCTCCCATGCTGTCGCGCTCAAGGCGGAACTCGTTTGCGGACATGCGGTTGCGCTCCGAGAGGGTGCACAGGCGCCGCGACGGGGGCCTGCGGTATCATCGGGAATCGTAACACCTCCCGGATTTGCGCATGAGCCTCAACTCCCTCACGGCCCTGTCCCCGGTGGACGGGCGCTACGCCAATCGCTGCGCGGAGCTGCGCGATATCTTCAGCGAGGCGGGCCTCGTGCGCGCGCGGGTCCGTGTCGAGATCGCCTGGCTGCACGCGCTCGCGGCGCAGGCGGGGATCCCGGAGATGAAGGGCCTCACCAACGCCGACCTCGCATTCGCAAACGACGTCGCGACCGGCTTCGGCGAGAGCGATGCCGCGGCCGTCAAGGCGATCGAGCGCGAGACCAACCACGACGTCAAGGCCGTCGAGTACTTCATCAAGGACAAGCTGGGCGAGCACGCGGGCTGGAAGCCGCGGCTCGAGTTCGTGCACTTCGCCTGCACCTCCGAGGACATCAACAATCTCGCCTACGCTCTGCTCTGCGACACGGCGCGCACCCGGGTGCTGCTGCCGCGACTCGACGGCCTGTGCGATGCGCTGCGCGCGATGGCGCACACTCACGCAGCCGACGCGATGATGTCGCGCACCCACGGACAGCCCGCGACGCCGACCACCCTCGGCAAGGAAGTGGCGGTGTTCGTGCATCGCCTGCGCCGCGCTCGCGACGAGCTCGCGGGCGTGGAGATCCTCGGCAAGATGAACGGCGCCGTGGGCAATTACAACGCGCACCTGGCGGCCTACCCGGACGTGGACTGGCCCGACCTCAGCCGCCGCTTCGTCGAGTCGCTCGGCCTCGCCTGGAACCCCTACACGACCCAGATCGAGCCCCACGACTGGATGGCGCAGTACTTCGACGCAGTCGCCCGCGCCAACACGGTCCTGGTCGATCTCTGCCGCGACTTCTGGAGCTACATCTCCCTCGGCTATTTCCGGCAGAAGGTCGTGGCCGGCGAAGTGGGCTCCTCCACGATGCCGCACAAGGTGAACCCGATCGACTTCGAGAACGCCGAAGGCAACTTCGGCGTAGCGAATGCACTGCTGCGATTCATGGCCGAGAAGCTGCCCGTCTCGCGCTGGCAGCGCGACCTCACGGACTCGACCGTCCAGCGCAACATCGGCGTGGCACTCGCGCACTCGGACATCGCGATCCAGTCGGTATCGCGTGGACTTGCGCGGCTCGAAGTGGACCGCGCGCAACTCGCAGCGGATCTCGAAGCGAACTGGGAGCTGCTGGCCGAGCCGATCCAGACCGTGATGCGCCGCTACGCGGTGCCCGAGGCCTACGAGCAGCTCAAGGCGCTCACGCGAGGCCGCAGCCTCGACGCGGCCGCCGTCGCGAGCTTCATCGACGGACTGCCGCTGCCCACGGGCGAGAAGCGGCGCCTGCGCGAACTCTCGCCGGCGACCTACATCGGCCTCGCGACGCGCCTCGCCCGCGATGTCTGACGCCCCGCGGGGCGCATCCTTCGAACTCCGGCCGGCGACCTGGCAGGACGACCGTGCGGGCATCGAGACCGTACGCCGGGCCGTGTTCATCCTGGAACAGCGCATCCCCGAGTCCGAGGAATGGGACGCCACGGATCCCATCGCACGGCACGTGCTCGCCGTCGCTGGAAAACGTGACGTGGTTGGCACGGGACGGCTGGAACCCACCGGTAAGATTGGCCGCGTCGCAGTACTGCCGCAGTACCGCGGCGCCGGGGTCGGCAGCGCGATCGTGTGCCACCTCGTGAACCAGGCCACAGAACTGGGATTCACGCAGGTATACCTTCACGCCCAAGCCTACGCCGTCGGTTTCTACGAGCGGCTGGGTTTCC
>JBBIVG010000219.1:0-6084 GCA_037439865.1 Nevskiaceae bacterium | reverse complement strand
CTGTTCCGCTGAGAGCTCGCATCAATGCGAGTGACGCGGCACGCCCTTGGTCTGGACGATGCGCTGGTAGTTCACGGCGAAGTCGAGGCAGGCGCCGCTTGCGAGCTGGCCGACGAACTTGCGCTGCATCTCCTGCCACGGCGTCTGGCTCGACGGCGGCGAACTCGACCATCTCAAGGAAGGCGTGGCGCGAGACGCGATGGTCGCCATCGCCCGGGGAGTGCTTTCTTCGTCCTGACCGGCGAAGTCACGCTACGCTTGCCCGATGCACACGCTGGAGCCTGAGATCCGGACCCTCCACGGGGAAGGCGTGCTCGACGACGAGACCGCGTCGCGATCCGTCGCCCTCGATCGTGGGGAAGTCTTCTCCTTGCACCAGGAACTGCGCGCCGCGATGTATGCCGGCGTCGCCCTGGTCACCGGCGGTGTCGGCACGATTCTCGCCCGGCACATCGATCGGATCGGGCCGCTGGCCATCGTGCTGGCCGTCGCGCTCGCAGCCCTGGTGTGCGTCGTGCCTGCGCTGCGCGTCAGGCGGGCCTACCAGCCACTCCCGACGGTCGCCGAGTACCTGCTGCTGCTCGCGGTCCTGCTGGCCAGTGCGGATCTCGGGTACGCGGAACACCAGTTCAGGCTGCTGGGTCCGCTGTGGTCGTGGCACCTGCTGCTGCTTGCGATCTTCCATGCGTGGGTGGCGTACGCGTTCCGCTCGGCGCTCGTGCTCGGCGCATCGCTCGCGGCGCTGGCCGGCTGGTTCGGGGTCGGCGCGAGTTTCAACGATGTCCCCCTGTTCGACACGCCTTCGCCGGAAATCGGCGCACGCGCCCTCTCCTGCGCCGCCCTGATGGCGACCTGGCGGTTCGCAGATCGCCGCCGGAATCCCGCCACGACTTTCACGGCCGTGTTCGATCACTTCGCGATGAACGTCGCGTTCTGGGGCGCGATCGCATGGTGTCATCCCTTGCCGTGGCTGCTGGCGGGGCTGCCGTTGCTCGCGGCCCTGTCGGCTCTGGCGATCCGCAAGGCACTGCACGAGGGACGCGAGATGTTCCTCGTGTACGGCATCGGGTACGCGGCCCTCGGCCTCTGCATCGCGATCGCTCCACGCATTTCCGGAGGCCGGGCGGCGGCAGGCTTCGTGCTGCTGGTCGTCTGCGTGGCAGCCGCGTCGTTGTGGCAGCTGCGCCAGAAGATTCGCGAGAGGCGGGGATGAGCCGCTGGCGCCCCACGCCCGACGAGGAACGATGGATCGCGGCAGGCGCCAGGCTGCGAGGCGCGGTTCCGCCCGCGGCGGTCCAGCAGCGTACGGGGGGCTGGCGCAGCACCGGGCCCTACGCCCGCGTCGCGTTGTTCGTGCTCGGCGTGCTGGCGGCGGTTCTCGCTTTGGCCATCCTCGGCATTCGCGGCGATGAGACACTGCTCGCAGCGGGCCTGATCGCTGCTGCCGCCGCCGAGTGGCTGATCGCGAGCAAGCGGTTTCACGCATCTGGCATCGAGGAAGGCCTGTGTGCGGCCGGGTACCTGATGATCGCCGTGTGGGTGACTGAGAAGACCGGACCCCTGTTAGGCGATGCCGGTGCCTACCGGTTCTGGATTCCCGTCGTCGCTGCCATGGCCGCAGCCGGCTTGCGGCTGCTCAATCCTGTCCTGACCACGCTGGCCGCGCTCGCCTTCGTGAGCTGGTTCGCCTCGACCGGGACCGCTCGCGCAATCGGCGGGGCCGCAGGTGGCACGACGCCCGCGTTCGTTCTCGCCTGCGTCGCTGCGGCTGGCGCCCTGCTCGCTGGATCCCGCGAATTCCGCCGGCCATCGTACGACCGGATGCTCGACGGGCTGGTGATCGCCCTGCCGCCGTTCGCATACGACTGGCAGGCGGGCTGGGGCGCGATTGCAGCGGCCACCGGCGCTCACCCGGGAGCCGCGGTCCGCCTCATGACCGCCGCGTTGCTGCTCGGGCTGGGGATCGCGTCACTCGCGACGGGCCTGCGCAGGCGTCGCCACGCGCCGATCATCGCTTTCCTCGCCTGCACGGCCTGCCTCGCGGTCGAATGGGTCCGTGCGGCCCAGTGGCCCGTCGAATACTGGCTCGTCCTCTACGGCGTGAGCGCGCTGACCGTGGCAGCGGCTGTCGAGCGCTACCTTCGTCAACCGCGCAATGGCGTCACGTCCGCGAAGCTGTCGGACCGTGAAGGGCCGCTGGACCTGCTGCAGACCGTCGGCGCCGCGGTGCTCGCGCAGCGGTCGGGGCACACGTCGCCGGCTGGCGACGTCGAGGCCCCGGTCCACGCAGGCCGGTTCGGAGGTGGCGGAGCAAGCGGGAATTTCTGACGCGCACGAGCGGCGTCCAGGATCGTGGGCGCGCTCGGAGCCCGTCTCCAGCGAAGCCTGCTGGCGAAGTTCTTCAGCGACGCGTCTTGCGCGCCGCGCGCTTCACCCGCCGCGCGGCCGGCCTGGCGCGCTTGCGACGCGCCGGGGCTCCCGGCTGCGCCGGGGACTGGCGGACTTCGTCGAGGGCGTCGGTCGCCACGGCGCGAACGCCCCTGCCGGCACGCCTGAGGATCTCGATGACGCGCTTGATGTCGTCGGCAACGCGGTCCCGCGCAGCCTTGAGCTCGTCCGCCTGTCCACCCACCAGTGCGCGCACGCTGCGCGCCCGTGCGATGCGGTCGAACTGCTCGGCGGCATTCGTGAGCGCCGAGGTCACGACCTCGAGCTGCAGCTCGAGCAGGCTCTCCGCCGCGTGCTGCGACAGCGTCGTCAGGCGCACACCCGAACGCGTGACGACCTGCGCCGGCCGCGACAGCGCCCGCACGCGCTCGGCCGATCTGGCCGCCGCACGCCGCACGAGCGTGCCCGGAGCCTGCCGCAGCACTCGCGCCTGCTCTCCGAGGAACGCCTTCTGCTCGTTCATCAGTTTCCTGGCCTTGGTCACCATTGCCGACCCCCATTGCCTGCTGCAATGCAGCACCCTATCGGTGCAGACTAGGGCATCGGGCCCGAGAGGCCTATCGCGGATAAACCGTAGTGCGCATGCGCGTCCTGCAACACCCAGGCCTGATCGCCGCCCTGGCCACGGCCGCGATCCTTCAGTTGCTGGGCGCAGCGCGGGCATGGGCGGAGGACACGACCTCGATCCCGCCGGCGCAGTCGCGCGTCGAGGAACTGGTGGTCAGTGCCCCCGAACCACGCTACGTCGCGCCCACGACGCGTGACCGGATCGGCCGGATCTGGGCGCCCGTGCTCATCAATGGCAAAGGGCCCTATCGACTCGTGCTCGACACGGGGGCCACCCGCCCGGCCATCACGCGCGCCGTGGCCGAAGACCTGGGCGTGCCGATCCTTCCCGGCAGGGTCAAGCTGCGCGGCGCCACCGGCTCGGCGGTCGCCGACGCCGTGCGCGTCGAGACGCTCGAGGTCGGCGACCTGCTGATCGAGCGGACCACGTTGCCCATCGTTGCCGACGCCTTCGGGGGCGCACAGGGCGTGCTCGGCGGCGAGGGACTCGACGACAAGCGCATCGTCATCGAGTTCCGGAACGACCGCATCAGCATCATGCGGTCGCATCGCGAGCCCGTGCCCCCGGGATTCTCCGTCGTGCCGATGCGTTACTCCCCGACGCGCGGCATGCGGGTGAACGTCATGGTCGGGTCGGTGAAAGCCGTCGCCATGATCGACACGGGAGCGCAGGTCACGGTGGGCAATACTGCATTGCGCGCGGCCCTCGAGAAGCGTCGCGTCGAGGCGGAGGCCGGCCAACACGGCATCGTCGGCGTCACCGAAGACGTGCAGATGGCCGATACCGGGCGCATCCCGAGCATCATCGCGGGCGGCCTCATCGTGCGGAACGCCGCAATCCAGTTCAGCGACCTGCACATCTTCGACTACTGGCACCTGCGCTCCGAGCCCGCGCTGCTCATCGGCATGGACGTGCTCGGGAAACTCGACACGCTGATCATCGACTATCGTCGCGGGCAGCTGCACATACGTACTCGCTCATGAAACGAAACACCGCCACTGCGCTCGCACTGATTTCCGTGCTATCGAGCAGCGCCACGACCGCGGCGGAGTTGCTGCCACCACCCTGGCTGCCGAAGGACCCGGGCATCGCGCGGTGCATCGCCGAGGCGGGCACGGCCCGGCTCTCGAACGACGCGGTCGGGTTCTCGATCGATTCGCGCTCCGCCTCGTTGCGGCCAGTGGCGCTCGAGAACCGGTTCCTCGTTCGCACGACTCCTCTCCAGGGCGAGATCTTCACCGTCACGTTGCGGGCGGACAAGTCGAAGCGACTCGCGAGCCAGTTTCGACTCGACGGCGCCCTCGCATGCCGACCCATCGAACCAATCCCCGCTGCAGCGCGGGCCGCCGACCGCCACGCGGGACAGTCGCTCGAGGCAAGGCTGTCGGACCCGGTCAGCGGCCTGCAGGTGCGGTGGCGCGCGCTGCTGCGCGACGGCGGCAACTACGTGCGCGAGGAAGTCGAACTGCTGGCGTCGCGGGACGCGGACCTTTCCGCGGTCTCGCTGATCGAGATCGATCTTCCCGGCTCGCGCGTGCTCGGCACGGTCAACGGCTCGCCCATTGTCACCGACACGGAGTTCTTCGGATTCGAGCACCCGATGGCGGATTCCAGGGTGATCGACGGCCACGCCAGCATGTGGCTTCGGCGCGCGCTGCCGCTCAGGACCGGCGTGCCGGTGCGGTATTCCGCGGTTCTGGGCGTCGCCCCGCCGGAACAGCTGCGCCGCGGATTCCAGGCGTATCTGGAGAACGAGCGCGCGACGCCGTTCCGCACGTTCCTGCACTACAACTCCTGGTACGACATCGGCTATTTCACGCCTTACACCGAAGCCGAAGCCCTGGCGGTCGTGCACGCCTATGGCGCGCATCTCATCGATGCGCGCGGCGTACGCATGGATTCCTTCCTGTTCGACGACGGGTGGGACGACACGTCGAGGCTCTGGCAGTTCAGCAAGGATTTTCCGGCAGGATTCGGGCCGCTGCGCGACGCGACCGAGAAGATCGGCGCGGCCCCCGGCATGTGGCTGTCGCCGTGGGGTGGCTATGGGCCGCCGCGCCAGGCGCGCCTCGCGACGGCGCGTGCCGCGGGCTACGAAGTCGACGACCAGGGACTCGCGCTCTCGGGGCCGAAATACTTCGCGCTCTTCCGCGACACGGCGGTCAATCTCCTCCGTCGCTACGGCATCAACCAGCTCAAGCTCGACGGCACCGGCAGCCCGGACAAGGTCACGGCGGGCAGCGCGTTCGACAGTGACTTCGCGGCGGCCATCGCGCTCATCGACGACCTGCGCGCCATCAAGCCCGACCTCTTCATCAACCTCACGACCGGCACGTGGCCCTCGCCGTTCTGGCTGCTGACGGCGGACTCGATCTGGCGCGGCGGCGAGGACCACGCCTTTGCGGGCGTCGGCAGCGACCGACAGCGCTGGATCACGTATCGCGACAGCGATACGTACGGCGGCGTCGTGCGGCTCGGGCCGCTCTTCCCGCTCAATTCGCTGATGCTCCACGGCATCATCTACGCCCGGAAGGCGCAGGGACTCGGCACCGACCCGCACGGTGATTTCGCCGACGAGGTGCGGTCGTACTTCGCGAGCGGCACCGGCCTGCAGGAGATGTACGTCTCGCCCGACCTGCTCACGGAAAGGAACTGGGACGGCCTGGCCGCGGCAGCGAAATGGGCCCGTGCACGCGCTGCCGTGCTGCGCGACAGCCACTGGATCGGCGGTGACCCGGCGCGTGGCGAGGTCTACGGCTGGGCCGCGTGGGCGCCCGGCCGCGCGACGCTCGCACTGCGCAATCCTGCAGATCATCCGCAGCGCTTCGAACTCGACGTCGGCGCCGCGCTGGAGCTTCCGGCCACGGAGCCCCGCGCATGGCGCGCGACGCGTGCCTACATCACCGGCGACACGTCCACGTGGCAGGCCGGCCGACGACTCACGCTGACGCTGCAGCCGCTGGAAGTGCTCGTCTGGGACCTTGCGCCCGCCGAGCCGCACCGCCCCTGAGGCCCGCGCGACCCCCGATGCCCCAAACTTGAGGAAAGCGTCGCAACTTTCTGATCTT
>JBBIVG010000218.1:0-6086 GCA_037439865.1 Nevskiaceae bacterium | reverse complement strand
ACTCCCCTCCTACGAGCGCCTCGGCGCCTTCTACCTCGGCCGGGAATTCGACCCGAAGTCCCAGCAGCTCGGCGACGAGCTCCTCTATGACTCCCGGGACCTGACCACGCATGCGATCTGCATCGGCATGACCGGCAGCGGCAAGACCGGCCTCTGCCTGTCGCTGCTCGAGGAAGCCGCCATCGACGGCGTTCCGGCCATCGCGATCGATCCCAAGGGCGACATCGGCAACCTGATGCTCACCTTCCCCGACCTGAAGCCTGCCGACTTCCAGCCATGGGTGGACAAGGGCGAGGCGTCGCGGAAGGGCCAGTCGGTCGAGGAATTTGCCACGGCGACGGCCGAGACCTGGCGCAAGGGGCTTTCGGACTGGAACGAGGACGGGGCGCGCATCCAGCGCTTGCGGGACGCGGCCGAGGTCGCGATCTATACGCCGGGCTCCGACTCGGGCCGGCCGCTCTCCATCCTGCGCTCGTTCGCCGCCCCCGACGCGACGACCTTGAGCGACGCCACCGCACTCAAGGAGCGCATCGGCTCGGCCGTCGCCGGGCTCCTGGCCCTGCTCGGCATCGACGCCGATCCGATCAAGAGCCGCGAGCACATCCTGCTCTCCGCCATCCTCGACGCCGCCTGGCGCAAGGGCCAGAGCCCCGACCTCGCAGCCGTCATCCAGGCCGTGCAGAAACCGCCTTTCGACAAGGTGGGCGTGTTCGACGTCGAGAGCTTCTTCCCGGCGAAGGAGCGCATGGAGTTCGCGCTGCGCGTCAACGGCCTGCTTGCCTCGCCCGGCTTCGAGGCCTGGCTCGCGGGCGATCCGCTCGACGTCCAGAAGCTCCTCTACACCGACGCGGGCAAGCCGCGCGTCGCCATCATCTCGATCGCGCACCTGAACGACGCCGAGCGCATGTTCGTCGTCACGCTGATCGCGAACGAGATCGTCGCGTGGATGCGTCGCCAGCCGGGCACCACCAGCCTGCGCGCGGTCTTCTACATGGACGAGGTGTTTGGCTTCTTCCCGCCGTCCGCCATGCCGCCGTCGAAGACGCCGCTGCTCACGCTCATGAAGCAGGCGCGCGCGTTCGGCCTCGGCGTGGTGCTCGCGACGCAGAACCCGGTGGATCTCGACTACAAGGGGCTCGGCAACGCGGGCACTTGGTTCATCGGGCGGCTGCAGACCGAGCGCGACAAGAACCGCGTCATCGAGGGGTTGATCGGCACCGACGCGGCGGGCGGCATGGACCGCGCGGCGCTCGAGGGGCTGATGTCGAGCCTCACGCAGCGCACGTTCCTGATGCGCAACGTCCACGACGACGAGCCGGTGCTGTTCCGCACGCGGTGGGCGCTCTCGTACCTGCGCGGGCCGCTGACGCTGACGGAGATCAAGCAACTGATGGCGGGTTCGGGCGCCGCTCCTGTTCGTGCGGCGCGTGCCGCCGCCGTTGGCGGCGGCGGGACGGCTGCGACCTCCGCCGCGCCTGCGCGGTCATCGCGTCCCGTCGTCCAGGCCGGCGTCACGGAGAAGTTCCTGCATGCGAAGTCGAACTCCGTCACTTACCAGCCGCGCATCGGCGCCAGGGTTCGCGCGCATTTCGTGGACGCGAAGGCCGGCATGAATGCGTGGGAGGACTGGTACTACGTCGCGCCCATCGGCAAGGACGGGCCCGACTGGACGCAGGCAGAGGTGATCCCGGCGCCGGGCCCCGAGTTCGACGATGAGCCTCGCGAAGGCGCGGGATTCGCGGACGCGCCGGCCGCGGCACTCTCGCCGCGCAGCTACAAGGCGTGGAGCGACGCGCTCGAGGAGCACGTCTACCGGAACGCGTCGCTCAACGTGATGTCGTGCCCGTCGCTGAAGATGAACGCCGCGCCAGGCGGCACGGAGAGCGAGTTCCGTTCGCACGTCGCACAGGTCCTGCGGGAAAAGCGCGACGACGCCGTGGAACTGCTGCGCAAGAAATACGCCTCGAAGATCGCGGCGCTCGAGGACCGCGAGCGGCGCGCAGGCCAGAAGCTCGAGCGCGAGCGCACCCAGGCGTCGAGCGAGACGCTTTCCACGGCGCTCTCGGTCGGCGGCAGCCTGCTCGGGGCGCTGTTCGGCGGTCGGCGGAGCAGTGCGATGCGGAGCGTCTCATCGGCGGCTCGTGGTGTGGGACGGGCCACGAAGGAGCGCACGGACGTGGCGAATGCGGAGGCCGACGTGCAGGCCCTGCGGGAGCAGGTCGATGCGCTGAACGCCGAGCTGCAGGCCGAGATCTCGCAGCTCGAGGCCCAGTTCGACCCGAACGCGGTCCAGATCGAGTCGGTGCCGGTCCGGCCGAAGAAGACCGACATCGCGGTCGAGGACCTCGCGCTGGTCTGGTCTCCATGACGTAGAATCCCGGGCCCGGAGGATCCCGCGATGCAGGAACTGATCAAGCGGCTCACCAAGGAGACCGGCGTCACGAAGAAGCAGGCCGAGGGCGGGCTCGTGGCCCTGCTGCGCGCCGGCCAGCAGAACATGGCGCGCGCCGACTTCGAGCAGTTCGTCGCCGACATCCCGGGCGCCGACCAGCTGCTGAAAAAGGCGCCGCCCCCGAGCGCCTTGAGCTCGATCGCCGGCGGCCTGGGCTCGCTGCTCGGCGGCCGCAGGAGCCCGGGGCGCTGGGCTGGGCTCGCCGCGTCTTTCGCCGAAATCGGCGTGGACATACCCACCGCCAAGAAATTCGGGCCGATCGTGATCGATTACGTCGCGCACCACGGTGGCGAGGACCTGGTCGACAAGATGAAGGCCGCCCTGGACATCTGACCGCGCCGGCGTCCATGCGCTATTTCCGTGTCCCGTTCGCGCGGCTTGCCGCGGTCTCAGGCGTGCTTGCGGCGCTGGTCGTCGTCACGGCGGGTTGCCGGCCGCGCGGCCACGACCTGCAGGCGGGCAGCTATCGTGCCGTCGTCGAGGTACCGGGTGGCGACCTGCCGTTCGGGCTCGACGTCGCGAAGGAGGAGAGCGGCTTCGTCCTGTACCTCGTCAACGGCAAGGAACGCGTGCGAGTGCCCGAGGTGGTCGTCGAGACCGGCCGGGTCACGGCGCGCATGCCCGGCTACGACAACACGCTCACGGCGAACATCTCGGGCGACGAACTCGAGGGCGAGGTCACGCTGCTGCGCTCCGGCGGCGAGCGACAGGTGCTGCCTCTCGAGGCGAAACTCGGCGAGACCTGGCGCTTCGTCGAGAAACCGCTCACGGATAACGCCGATTTTTCGGGCCGCTGGTCGGTGACCTTCACCGACGACGAGGGCAAGGTGAGCCCGGGCGTGGCCGAGTTCGCGCAGCAATTCGGCGGGGTCACGGGAACGATCCTGGCGCCCACCGGCGACCAGCGGTCTCTTGCCGGCGACGCGCACGGCGAGGAGCTGCTGCTGTCACGCTTCGACGGCGCGCAGGCGCACCTGTACCGCGGCAAGCTGAACGAGCGCGGCGAACTCGTCGGCGAGCACTGGTCGGGAAAGTTTTCCCACGAGCGGTTCGTCGCGGTGCGCGATCCCGACGCGGTACTCGACGCGAGTTCCGTCGCGACCGGCCTGAAGGACCCGGCCGTCAAGCTCGAGTTCACGTTCCCCGATCCCGACGGCAAGCCCGTGTCGTTTTCCGATCCGCGCTTCCAGGGCAAGGCGGTGATCGTCGCGCTCGCCGGCAGCTGGTGCCCGAACTGCCACGACGAGGCTGCGTTCCTCGCCTCGCTGTACCGCAAGTACCATGCCCAAGGGCTCGAGATCGTCTCGCTGATGTACGAGCACTTTGGCGACTTCCCGCAGGCGGCAGCGGCCACGCGCCGTTTCCGCAAGGAATTCGGCATCGACTACGCAACGCTGATCGCAGGAACGTCGGACAAGGTCGAGGCGTCGAAGACGCTGCCGCAACTCACCGGCATCTTCGCTTTCCCGACGACGATTTTCGTCGACCGGACCGGCCACGTACGCAAGGTCCACGCCGGATTCTCGGGCCCCGCGACGGGCCAGCACTACGAGCAGCTCACGCAGGAATTCACCGCGATGGTGGAAACGCTGCTCGCCGAACCCGCACCCTGAACAGGAATACCATGCCGTCCTTCGACATCGTCTCCGAGGTCAATCTTCACGAAGTCACCAATGCCGTCGACCAGGCGAGCCGGGAGGTGGACCAGCGCTTCGACTTCAAGGGCACCAACGCGAAGTTCGAGCAGAAGGAGGCGGTGATCACGATGTCGGCGCCGGCCGACTTCCAGCTGAAGCAGATGCTCGAGATCCTGAAGCTGAAGTTCGCCAAGCGCGGCATCGACATCGCGTGCCTGAAGGTGGACGATCCGGTGGTCACCGGCCAGACGGCGAAACAGGTGATCACGCTCCGTCAGGGCGTGGATACGGAGCTCGGCAAGAAGATCCAGCGGCTGGTGAAGGACTCGAAGCTCAAGGTGCAGGCCGCGATCCAGGACAAGCAGGTGCGCGTGACCGGCAAGAGCCGCGACGACCTGCAGTCAGTGATTGCGCTGGTGCGGAAAGGCGGCTTCGACCTGCCGCTGCAGTTCACCAACTTCCGCGACTGAAAATAATAGGTGCCCGGCACCGATTTTCCAGTGGAAAATCGGTGCCGGGCACCTATTATTTTCTTACGCGTAGGCCTTCGTCATCACGCGGAGGCGGCGGCGCTGCATGCGCAGGCTGTGCTCGATCTCCTTCATGCGCGACCGGAAGCTGGTTTCTTCCCACTTCTGCAGCAGGCGCTTCTTGCGGTCCGTGACCCACTGGTCGCGGACGCGCGCCCACTCCTCGAGCGACTTGCGGAACGCGGCGTACTCCTCGGCCACGCGCGCCTTGAGGCGCTCGACGTGCTCGTCGGCACCGCGGCTGCGACGCTTCTCGAGTGCCGCCTCCATGCGCTTGAACTGCATGGCGATCTGCGCCCGCTGGATCCAGAGATCCGGCACGCGCTTCAGGTTGTCCGCCAGCCCCATCGCCGACAGCGTGCCGATCAGCCACTTCGTCGGGTCGAACTGCCACCACTTCACGCCGTTGCGGTAGTCGTTCTGGAAGATGTGGTGGAAGTTGTGATAGCCCTCGCCGTAGGTGAGGAACGCCAGGACCGGGTTGTCACGCGCGGTGTTCTCGTCCGTGTAGGGCTGCGAGCCCCACAGGTGCGCGAGCGAGTTGATGAACCACGTGCAGTGATGGTTGATCACCAGCCGCAGCAGGCCACCGAGCAGGAACACGCCCCAGATATCGCCGACCGCCCACCCGAGCAGGATCGGCAGGCCGAAATTCGTGCCGAGCGCCAGCGGCAGGTACCAGCGATGCTGGAACATCACGATCGGGTCGCGCTCGAGGTCCTTCGCGTTGGAGAAATCGTTCGCCCCGCTCGGGTAGTTGCGCAGGATCCAGCCCATGTGCGAGAACCAGAAGCCGCGCTTCGCGCTGTACGGGTCCTTGTCCCAGTCGTCCACGAACCGGTGGTGGGTACGGTGCTGCGAGCCCCAGATCAGGATGCTGTTCTGCAGCGCCATCGCGCCGAAGACCATGTAGAACAGCCGCACGGTCCAGTGGGCGTTGTAGGCCCGGTGCGACCACAGGCGGTGATAGCCAGCGGTGATGGAGATGCCGGTCGCCAGCAGGAAGAACGCGAGGCTCGCCCACGCCCAGCCGCTGAAGCCGTGCGAGAAGCCGTACCACGGCACGAGCACCAGCGCGGCGAGCGGAGTCACGGTGAAGACGATGGTCGTGACCCAGTTGATCGGCGCTTGCTCTTCGCGCGTCGCAGATTCGTTATTCATCAATGTGTTACCCGCGAATGACCGCGAAAAAGGGTCGAGTATTTTAGCCACTGCCGGAGCCCCCCGCTCGGCATTCGCAACTAGTTGATATTAATACGATTATTTCGACTCGAGCCAGCTCGTGATCGCCGCCGGTGACTTGCGCGTGATGTCCGGCACGCGGGCCCCCGCCGCCGGGTAGCCCGCCACGAGCAGCAGGAACGGCCGCTCGGTATCCGCCGGCCGGCCGAGGATGTCGTTCAGGAACCCCATCGGGCTCGGTGTGTGCGTGAGCGTGGCGAGGCCGGCCACGTTGAGCGCCGTGAT
>JBBIVG010000217.1:0-6100 GCA_037439865.1 Nevskiaceae bacterium | reverse complement strand
TGGCGGGGCTGAAGCCGACGATGCCGACGATGCCGCACATGGTCCTGCCTCAAGGTTTCTTCAGGGTGTCTTCGACCAGGTCGCGACCGGTCTCGACGTAGCCACGCAGGATGCCGGCCATTTCCTCGCCGACCGGCAGCAGGCGCGATGCCTTCCACCACGGTTCCGAATTCAGGTGCGCCTCGTGCGCGAGCATCACCGCGAACCCGACGATCACGGCGCCCCGCACGAGGCCGAACACCGCGCCGAGCAGGCGGTCCACGCCGAGCGTGAGTCCCGAGCGCTGGACGATGAAGCTCAGGAGGCTGCCGAGCAGCCAGCCCGCCATGACCGCCCCGAGCAGGACGATCATGCGCGCGACCCAGACCTGCAGTGGGGTGCCTGCGAGAGAGCCCCCGAGGTACGGCTGCACGAGGCCGGCGTAGCGCCAGGCGAGCCAGAGTCCGACGAGCCAGCCGAGGAGCGCAACCGACTCGCGGAGAAACCCGCGAATCGCCCCGAACAGCATGGACAACAGCACGGCGCCGGCCAGGAAGTAGTCCACTGTCGTCATGCGGCTGTCGTCCGGGCTCCGGGGGTGCTGCGAGGCGCCGCAGTTTACCAGAGCGGGTTCAATCGTTTGCGACCACCGTCGCCGGGAGTCCCTTGGCCTTCAGGCCATCCACCATGCCCACGGCAGCGGCCCGCTCGGCGACGGGACCGACACGCACGCGGTATAGAGTCTTCCCGGCACGGGAAACCGGCGAGACGTACGTCTTGTACCCCGCCGCCTGCAGCGTCTTGACCAGCTTGTTCGCCGCTTCGGACGTCCCGAAGGCGCCCACCTGCACCGCCCAACCTCCGCGGGCCGTGATCGCCGGCGCGGGAGACGCGGTCGCTCCGGCCGCCGCTGGGGCGGGCGCCTTGGCGACCGGCGCGGGCGGCGACTCCGCTGCCTCGGGCGGCGGCGCGCGGGTCTCGGGAGCCGGTTTCGCCTCGGGTGCCTGGGCCGAAGCAGCAGGTCCCTTGTCGTTCGATGCCTGGCCGGTCGAACCGCCGCCGGCCTGGGCGGCCGTTGGCTCCGACGCCACCGCTGGAACCGAAGCGGCAACTGTCGCGGCGCTTGGAGGCACCGACCGTCCCGCCGCCGGCGGACCCGGCGGCGTCGCGGTCACTCCCTGCGCCGGTCCGCCGAGCTCGATCGTGAACGTACGGGTGGCCCGGGCGCCCTCGACGGGCTTCGCATCGGGATCGGCCGCCTTGCGTCCCGACAACAGTTCGGGAATCAACAGCACCGCCAACGCGACGAGTACCGTCGCCCCGATCAGTCTCGCCTTCAGCGCTTCATCCATGGCCGAAAATTATACGCAGTGCGCCGCCCTCGCGCCGCGCGCTCACGCGAGCCCGAGCCGCTGCAGCGCGGGCCCGACCGTGTGGAACGAACCGAATACCACGACGCGGTCGCCCGGACCGGCCAGGGCCGCCGCCCGGTCCATCGCCTCGCGGACGGTTCCGCCGGCCTCCATGACGACGCCGCAGCCGCGTGCACGATCGGCGAGTTGCTGGTCGGTCAATGCCCGCGCGCCGTCGGTGCCCGCTGCGATCCAGGAATCCACGCGGCCTTGGAGCCGCCGTACGACGGTCTCGACGTCCTTGTCGGCGAGCATCCCGCAGACCGCAAGCGTGCGGCCACGGACCGGGTGACGCGCGAGACTGGACGCGAGGACCTGCGCCGAGTCGGGGTTGTGCGCCACGTCGAGGACCCACTCGAAACCTCCGTCGGCCGCGACCCGCTGGAATCTCCCGGGCAGGCGGACCTCCCGCAAACCGCGCTCGATCGACGCTCGCTCGAGCGGCAGGCGCTGCGCGAGCGCGCGCAAGGCAGTGAGCGCGGAGGCGGCATTGCCCACCTGCGCGACCCCCTGCAGCGCAGGTGCCGGCAGGCGATGCAGTGCCCCCGAATCGTCGCGGTAGTCCCACGTTCCTTCGGTCCGCTCGATAGCGTCGAAATCGCGTCCGAAGACGCGGAGCTGCGCGCCGACCTGCTCCCCCACCGCCAGGACCGATCGGGGCGGCGACCGCATCCCGACGATCGCGGGCCGGCCCCGCCGGAAGATGCCGGCTTTCTCGCGCCCGATGCTTTCCACGTCGGGCCCGAGCCACTCCATGTGATCGAGTCCGACCGAGACCACGACCGCGACGTCCGCGTCGACGAGGTTCACCGCATCGAGTCGCCCGCCGAGTCCGACCTCGAGCACGACCGCGTCGAGCCCGGCCGTCTCGAAGACGAGCAGTGCGGCGAGCGTGTTGAACTCGAAGAACGTCAGGGAAACCCCTTCGAGGGCATCGGCGATGCGTTCGAAGGCGGCGACGAGCGAGGCCTCGGACACGAACTCGTCGGCGATCCGGATCCGCTCGCGGTAGTGCACCAGGTGCGGCGACGTGAACGTACCGACGCGATAGCCACCGGCCCGCAGCATCGCGGCGAGCAGGGCCACGCACGAGCCCTTCCCGTTCGTGCCTCCCACCGTGAGGACCGGGCACACCGGCGGGCGCCAGCCGGTGCGCCCGAGCACCCGCGCGGCGCGTTCGAGGCCGAGCTCGATCGCCTTCGGGTGCAGCGTCTGCTGCCACTCGAGCCAGTGCGCGAGGTCCGGGAAGCGGATGCCGGGTGGCATCTCAGGCAGGCTCGGCCGGTGTCTCCAGCGGCGGCCGGTTCGTCATGACTGCGAGCAGGGCGGCGATCCGGTCGCGCAGGTCGCGACGGTCCACGATCATGTCGATCGCCCCGTGCTCGAGCAGGAACTCGCTGCGCTGGAAGCCCTCGGGCAGGGTCTCACGCACGGTCTGCTCGATGACGCGCGGTCCGGCAAAGCCGATCAGCGCGCGGGGCTCGGCGATGTTGAGGTCGCCGAGCATCGCGAGGCTCGCCGATACGCCGCCGGTCGTCGGGTCGGTGAGCACCGAGATGAACGGCAGGCGGGCCTGGGCCATGCGTGCGAGCGCCGCGCTCGTCTTGCTCATCTGCAGCAGCGACAGCAGGCCCTCCTGCATGCGGGCGCCGCCGCTGGCGGCGAAGCAGATGAGCGGCAGCCGGTGCTCCATGCAGTGCTCGGCCGCGCGGACGAAGCGCTCGCCGACGACGGAGCCCATCGATCCGCCGAGGAACCGGAATTCGAACGCGCACGCGACGACTTCGAGGCCCTTCAGGGCCCCCACCATCACGACGAGCGCGTCCTTCTCGCCGGTGTGCTTCTGCGCCGCGGCGAGCCGGTCCCGGTATTTCTTGCTGTCGCGGAACTTGAGCGGGTCCTCGGGCTCGACGTTGACCGCGATCTCCTGCTGGGAAGCGGGATCGAGGAAGCGCGTGAGGCGCTCCCTCGCGTTGATCCGCATGTGGTGGCTGCATTTCGGGCAGACCTGCAGGTTGCGCTCGAGCTCGGCGCGATACAGCACCGCGTCGCAGGCCGGGCACTTGATCCACAGCCCCTCCGGGACGGAACGGGTACGCCGCTCCGTCTTGATGCGGGAGGGCATGATCTTCTCGAACCAGGTCACGTGCTTCTCCTCGCCACCCGGCGCGCAGTCTACCGGAATGGCGCAGGCAGGGACGGCAGGCCAAAGGCGCCGGCGTACTCGACACCCGCGAAATACAGGCCCTGCGACGGGGCCATGGCACCCGCCAGGGTGCGGTCGCGACGTTCCAGCACCTCGGCGACCCAGGCCGGCGACTGGTCCCCGACGCCGACGCATATCAGCGTTCCCGCAATGTTCCTCACCATGTGATGAAGGAAGGCGTTCGCGCGAATCGCGATCTCGACACGGTCATCGTCGAGCCTGCGTACGGCAACGCTCATCACTCGGCGCACGGGCGTCGAGGACTGGCATTCAGCCGCACGGAATGCGGAGAAGTCATGCTCGCCGAGCAGCGCCTGCGCCGCCGCGTGCATCGCGCCGGCGTCGAGCGGATCGCGCACCCAGGCTGCTCGTGCGCGCTCGAGCGCCGGGCGCACTCGGCGGTTGACGATGCGGTAGATGTAGGTCCGCGACAGCGCACTGAACCTTGCGTGGAATCGGTCGGGAACATCGCGCGCCCAGAGCACGCTGATGTCGGCCGGGGATTGCGCGGAGCCGCCGAGCACCCAGGCCCGCTCGCGCCGGACGGCCGTGGTATCGAAGTGCGCCACCTGCATCAACGCATGGACGCCCGCGTCCGTGCGGCCCGCAGCCGTCAGCTGCACCGGATGATCCGCTACGACCGACAGGGAACGCTCGAGCGTAGCCTGCACGGTCCGCGCGTGCGACTGCACCTGCCAGCCGGAATAGGCCGTGCCGTCGTACTCGATGCCCAGGGCGACGCGCGCCATCTGCCCGTCAGGGCAGGCTTGCGACCAGGCGCTCCGCCTCCTGCTTCTGGACGGCGCTGCCCTCTTTCAGTACCTCGTCGAGGATGCTGCGCGCGCCCTCGGGATCGCCCATGTCGATGTACGCGCGAGCGAGATCGAGCTTGGTACCGACCTCGCTCATCGTCGCCGCCTCCTCGCCGAGCGAGAAGTCGACGGCGCCCTTGGGCGTCCCGGATACCCGCGGCGTCTCGATGGTCGGCAGCTCGCCCGTCACCTCGGTCAGGTCGACTTCGGGGACTTCGCCCGCGTCGAGTCCGCGCAGGATGCCCGTCTGGTCCTTGAGGATGCCGGTTGCACTCAACAGGTCCTCGTCCTCTTCCTCGGTCGTCCGGCCGAGGCGCGGGCTCTCGACGGTGTCCTCGACGACCGCCCGCGTACGCACCGTGGCCAGGTTCTCGCCGCCCTCGAGTTCCTCGAGAGACTGGAGATCGCCAACGTCGATGCCGAGCTCTTCGATCGGCACTTCCTGCGTCGGCTCGTCGGAGGGTGACCTCGCCTTGAGGCGCGGCGTCTCGATGGTCGGCGCGAGCGTGCCCGTGTCGTCGCCGCCCCGCGCCGGCTCGTCGATCACGAAATCGAGTCCGGCCTCGCCTGCGGCGATCGGCGCGCCCGTCAGATCGAGGTCCGGCGCCGCCCCCTGGTCCGCGCCGAGGTCCATGTCGAGCGGGCCCGCACTGCCGTGCAGCTCCAGGTCGAGGTCCGACGCCGATGGCTTCGCCGTGCCGGCGAACATCGGATCGTCGGGCGCGAGCTGCTTGCCCATGATCAGGATCTTGTCCCACTCGCCCGGCTGGGATTCGCTGCGGGACGCGTTCATCTCCCGCGCCAGGTCGAGGAAGCGGTCGCGGTTGCCCCAGACGAAGAAGATCTCGAGCAGCTTCAGTTTCAGGTCACGACGCAGCGGCTCCCGCTTGATGGCCAGCTGCACCAGGTCCGCGGCCTGGTCGTAAAGACCGTAAGCCATGTGGAAGTCGGCTTCCGCGAGCGGATCGCCGGCCTCGATGCTGACGGGGCCCTCGCCGGACAACGTGTCCTCGACCGACACCGCCTTGCGGCTCGGCTCCGGCGCCCGCGGCGCCGCAGCAGCCTTCGGGGCAGGCGCCACGACCGGCGCCGGCGCGGCGACCGGCTCCAGCGGACGGCGCTCTTCGACGACGATGTCGGCTTCCTTCGCGCGTGCAGCCGGCGCACGCCCGCGCAGATCTCCTGCCGGGCGCGCCAGGGCTTCCTGCAGGTCCGATTCCGACGTGCCCGCCTCGTGACGTGTCCTCTTGTAGAGCACATAGGCGAGGGCCGCGGCGAGCAGCCCGAGCAGCGCCCACCAGTAACCGGCCAGCTGCTCGACGAAGGACGGGCCCGCCTCGGGTGCCGGCGCCGGCTTCTTGGCCTTCTTGACCGGAGGTTTTTCGGCCGGCGCGGGCGCAGGGGCCGCTTCGGGCGCTGCTGCCGGCGCGGCTGCAGCGGGCGGCTGCTCGGCGGACGGTGCGGGGCCTGTCGCACCGGCTGCCGGTGCCACCGGCACCGCACCGGGCTGCGCAGCCGACTGGCCCTGCAGGGTCGCGAGCTCCGCGTTGCGGACCTCCAGCAAACGCTTGGCCTCGGCCAGTTCCGACTCGAGCTGCTGTACGCGCGACTGCAATTCCGTCGCCGAGGCACCCGCCGGCGGCGGTGCGGCCGCTGCGATCGGCTGAGGCGACGACCGCACGGCTGCCGGT
>JBBIVG010000216.1:841-6123 GCA_037439865.1 Nevskiaceae bacterium | reverse complement strand
GGCCGCGTTCTCCTCGTTCACCGCGAGCGCAAATGCATTCACCCAGTCCATTGCGTGGAGCGGCGGCGGTTCGGAGGACTCGACGAGCAGGCGGTGGAGCCGCGCTGCCCTGCGCCTCACCTTCAGCACGCCGGGCAGGAGCCCGGTGCCGCGGAACCCGCGCTCGATGCAGTCGTGCATGACGGACCAGATCCCGAGCAGCGCACGTCCCGTCTCGGCGTCGCTGCGGAAGATGCGCTCGTTTCCCAGCACGAGCTCGTGCAGCTCGAGGCCGTTGTCACGCGCGGCGTCGAGCAACTCGCGCGCCGACGTGAACGGGTGTGGCATCGTGACGTGTTGCCCTTCTTCCCGCGGGCGGCCGAAATCGGCGGCGCGGACGATGAACCCGCCGCCGGTCGAATAGAACTCCTCGCGATGCAGCGTGCCACCCGAGGCATCCAGCGCGGTGAACCGAAGTCCGTTCGGGTGGAGGGGCAGCACCTGGTCGCGGTGAAACAGCAGGTCCATCGGCTCGTCGAAGGCGATTTCCCGCCGGCCGCCGAGCCGCAGCCGGCCGCTGTCGCGGATGCGCGCGAGCGCCGGCTCCATCGCCGCCGGGTCGAGCGAGTCGGGGCGATTTCCCTCGAGCCCGAGCAGGATGGCCCGGTCGGTGCAGTGCCCGCGGCCCGTCAGCGCCAGCGACCCGTACACCTGGGCGGCGATCTTCGCGGCGCGATCCACCAGGTCCCTCGCGGCGAGGTCGTCCACGAAGGTGGCGGCCGCGTTCATCGGCCCCATGGTGTGCGAACTCGAGGGACCGATGCCGACCTTGAAGATGTCGAGGACGCTTAGGTTCATCCGACCTACCCTGCTTCACCCCATCTCCCGCAGCGACTCATTGCCGCCCACGGCGGTGGCGTGGTCGTCAGCGTACGCTCTTGCGCGAAACGATGCAGGTGGCGCGGGCCGCCCTGCGCCCGGAACCTGGCGTGGTCGTCGTTGCCGAAATTGCCGGCGAACGCGAACAGTCCGAAAGCGATCGTCGTGCCGCGTCCGGGTTGTCTTATTGCGTCGACCCCTCTTGCGTTGCAGCGGGCCGATTCCGCCTGGAATATCGCGACTTGCAGTTGTCGTTCCAGCCTCCGCAAAATCGCACCCGGACCCGGGCCCGGATGCAATATGAACGAATCGACCTTCAAGTACGTCGCAACCACCGCGAACTTCGCCACGACCGTCGTCGAAGCATCACGCGACCGCCCTGTCCTCGTGGATTTCTGGGCCCCATGGTGCGGGCCGTGCCGTACGCTGATGCCCATGCTGGACCGGATCGCCGACGACTATGGCGGCCAGTTCGCGCTTGCCAAGGTCAACACCGACGAAGAGCAGCAGGTCGCGGCGCACTTCCAGATCCGCAGCATCCCGACGGTCATGTTGTTCCACCAGGGGCAGGTCGTTGAGCAGTTCGTCGGTGTCCAGCCGGAGCAGGCGATCCGCACCCTGATCGACAGGCACCTCGGATCGGCGACCGGCGCTGATCCCGATAGCCCGGCGGGTCTTGCCGCCCAGGCCGAGGCGGAGATCAACGCCCGGGACGCCGCGGCGGCCGAGGCCACGCTTGAACGGCTGGCGGCCCGGGATCCGGAGCATCGAACCCTCAGGTCGCTGCGTGCGCGGCTGGCCTTCGTCGAGGCCGCGACCGCCCGTCCGGATGTCGCCTCGCTGCGAGCCGCACTTGAGCGGGACCCCGCCGACTCCGCGGCGCGCCATGCGCTTGCAGCGCACCACGCACTCGCCGGCGACTACGCGACGGCTCTGTCGGAATGGCTCGAGCTGATGCGCCGCGACCGGAAATTCGAGGAGGACCTCGCGCGCCGCAGCCTGCTCGCGGCCTTCGACGTCCTGGGCGAGGACCACGAGTTCACCAAGAGCTACCGCCGCCGCATGGCAAGCCTGTTGCATTGAGGTTGCGGCTTGGACGGTCTTGCCCGTCCCGGATGACCGAAGTATAAGAAGCCGCGAGAAGAGCCAGCCGAGTTCCCGTGGGTCTTGAGATGGCCGAGAAGCCTGAGTCCGACGAGTTCGACGAAGAAGATGCCGACGACGCACCTGGCGACGAGGAATCGCTGGACGTCGATCGGCTCATGCAGGACCTCGACAAGCGCAAGCGGGGAGCGCCGCGCGGCGCCGAACCGGCCTGGCGCAAGCTCGAGCGCCTGCTCGAGCAGAAACGCACCTCGGAACTGCTGAGCGACTTCGACGATTACGACATCGGCGACGGGCGCCGGCCGAAGAAGCGCTAGCGTCCGGCCCTGCGCCTAATGGAAATCACGCGGGCGGATCGCGAGGCGCCCGAGCCAATGCGTGAGATCCACGATCCGGCTCACGATCACGTGCATCACCTCTCCCTCCAGCTGCAGCTCGCCCGCAACGCCCATCAGGCGTGAACCGACGAGCGCCTGCCGCTGCCGCTCGGCGACGTTCCGCCACACGATCAGGTTCACGTAGCCGGTCTCGTCCTCGAGGGTCACGAAAGTCACGCCCTGGGCGCTGCCCGGCCGCTGCCGCGTGATCACCAGGCCGGCCGTGCGCACCGTCGCGCCGTGCCGCATCTCCCGCAGCCGCGCGGCCGTCACGATGCCGCGCGCGTCGAGGCGCTCGCGCAGCAGCGCGAGCGGGTGGCGTCGCAGCGTGAGGCCCGTGTGCGCGTAATCGGCGACGATGTCTTCGTCCTCGCGCGGCGCGCGCAGCAGCGGGATGCCCTCCGCGATGCGCGGCTCGGGAATGAGGGGCAGCGGCGCCTCGACGCCGGCCACGTTCCATGCCGCGCGATGGCGGTGCCCCGCGAAACCCTCGAGGGCGCCCGCGGCGGCGAGGAGCCCCAACTCCCGCCGCTCGAGGCCGACCCGCTCCGCGAGCTCCTGCGCGCTCGTGAACATCCCCTCGCTTCGCGCCGTCACGAGCCGGAGTGCAGCCTGCTCGGAGAACCCCTTGACGACCCGCAGGCCGAGGCGCAGCGCGGCCGCCCCATCCTCCCGGTGCTCGAGCGTGCAGTCCCAGTCGCTCGCGCGCACGTCCACGGGCCGCACGTCGACGCCATGCCGCCGCGCGTCCTGCACGAGCTGCGAGGGCGCGTAGAACCCCATCGGCTGGCTGTTGATGAGCGCTGCCGTGAAGGCCGCCGGCTCGTGCCGCTTGAGCCACGCCGAGACGTACACGAGCAGCGCGAAGCTCGCCGCGTGCGACTCCGGGAAGCCGTACTCGCCGAAGCCGAGGATCTGCCGGAAGATCTGCTTTGCGAACTCCTCAGTGTAGCCACGCTCCCGCATGCCGCGGATCAGCCGCTCCTCGAAGTGGCCGAGGCCGCCCTTGCGCTTCCACGCCGCCATCGCGCGCCGCAGCTGGTCCGCCTCACCCGGCGTGAAACCCGCGGCCACGACCGCGAGCTGCATCACCTGCTCCTGGAAGATCGGCACGCCGAGCGTGCGCCGGAGCACGCTCTCGACCTGGGGACTCGGGTAAGTCACGGGCTCGAGCCCGCCCCGTCGTCGCAGGTAGGGGTGGACCATGTCCCCCTGGATCGGTCCGGGCCGGATGATGGCGACCTCGATCACCAGGTCGTAGTACGACGCCGGCTTCATGCGCGGCAGCATCGCCATCTGCGCGCGCGACTCGATCTGGAACACGCCCATCGTGTCGCCGTGGCCGATCATCTCGTAGACGGCCGGGTCCTCGGCCGGCACGCTGGCGAGCGTCCAGCGCCGGCCCCGGAAGCCCTCGACGAGCGCGAAAGCCCGGCGGATCGCGGCGAGCATGCCGAGGCCGAGCAGGTCGACCTTGAGGAGACCGAGCGCGTCGAGGTCGTCCTTGTCCCACTGGATGACGGTGCGGTCCTCCATCGCGGCGTTCTCGACCGGCACCAGTTCCTCGAGGAGATCGCGCGCGATGACGAACCCGCCCACGTGCTGCGAGAGATGACGCGGGAAACCGAGCAGCGTGCGGGCGAGCGTGATGACGCGCGAAAGTACCGGGCTCTCGGGGTCGAGGCCGGCCTCGCGCACGCGCCCGGCGTCGATGTGCGAGCCGTCCCACCACTGCATCGAGCGGGCGAGCGCGTTCACCTGCAGCGGGTCGAGGCCGAGCGCCTTCGCCACGTCGCGGAGCGCGCTGCGCGGCCGGTAGCAGATCACCGTGGCGGTGAGCGCCGCACGGTGGCGCCCGTACTTCGCGTAGACGTACTGGATCACCTCCTCGCGCCGCTCGTGCTCGAAGTCCACGTCGATGTCGGGCGGCTCGTTGCGCTCGCGGGAGATGAAGCGCTCGAAGAGCAGCGACATGCGCGCGGGATCCACCTCGGTGATGCCGAGGCAGAAGCACACGGCGGAATTCGCGGCGGACCCTCGTCCCTGGCAGAGGATGCCGCGGGAGCGCGCGAAGCTCACGATGTCATGGACGGTGAGGAAGTACGCCTCGTAACCGAGCTCCGCGATCAGCGCGAGTTCGTGCTCGATCAGCTCCGCGACCTGCGGCGGCACCCCCTGCGGCCAGCGCCGATCGCGGCCTTCCTCCGTGAGCTTCCGCAGCCAGCTCGAAGCCGTCTCGTCCCCGGGCACGATCTCGCGCGGGTACTCGTAGCGCAGTTCGTCGAGCGAGAACGCACAGCGCGAGGCAATCTCGAGCGTAGCTGCGAGCAGCTCGGGCGGATAGAGCTCCTGCAGGCGCGGCAGCGGTCTCAGGTGTCGCTCGCCGTTCGGGAAGAGCGCATATCCCGCGCAGTCCACCGGCGTGCCGATACGCGTTGCCGTTAGCACGTCCTGCAGCGCGCGCCTGCCGCGCACGTGCATGTGGACGTCACCGGCGGCCACCAGCGGCAGGCCGAGCGTGTGGCCGAGTTCCTGCAGTGCCGCCAGTCGTCGTCGGTCCTGCCCGGTGGTGAGCAACTCGACCGTGATCCACAACCGGCCCGGGAAGATGGACGCGAGCCACGCGGCCTCGGCGGGATCGGGACGCGGGCCCGGCAGCCAGAGCGCGAGCAGGTCGGAGAAGGTGGTAATGATCAGGGGGTAGGGGGTAGCAAGAGCGCCAACCCCCACCTCCTGCTCACCACCCCCTGCTCTTTCAAAATCCTGCCGCTGCAGCCGATATTCACCCTTCGGGGCCGCGCGCCGGGCCCGCGTGATCAGCCGGCAGAGTCGCCCATAGCCGCGGCGGCTGGTGGCGAGCAGGACGCAGCGCAGGCCGTCCACGAGGCGGAATTCGCTGCCGATGATGAGCTTGAGCCCGATCGCCTTCGCTGCCACGTGCGC
>JBBIVG010000216.1:0-830 GCA_037439865.1 Nevskiaceae bacterium | reverse complement strand
ACCGCGCCGGCGACGGAACACTCGTCCGTGATCGCGAGCGCCGCATAGCCGAGCGCCGCGGCGCGCTCGACCAGTTCCTCCGGGTGCGAGGCGCCGCGCAGGAAGCTGAAATTGCTGAGGCAGTGCAGTTCGGCGTAACCCATGGCCCCGTTCAGCCGAACACGCCGTGCAGGAACCAGCGCCCCTCCACTTGCCGTTCGCGAAACACCCACAGGCGCACGCCGGCCGCCGTGCGCGCCACGTAGTAGTCGCGCTGCACGTCGCGCCCGTCCCACCAGCCCGACTCGATGCGCTCCGGGCCCTCCTCGATCTCGAGCGGTCCCTCGTAGCGTGGCCGCTCACCACCTTCGAGCGGCCGCGGCTGCGCGAGCAGCCACAACGGCCTGGGAAATTGGGGAAATAGGGGACAGTCCCCTATTTCCCTACTTTCTGTGGGAAATAGGGGACAGTCCCCCATTTCCTTTTCCCACGCGGATTCCGGGCGGTGCTCCGGCACGAGGCGGATGCCGTGCACTGCCTCGTCGCCGAGACGCGCGCGCAGGCGTTCGATGAGTTGCGGCACGCCTGCTGAACGGCGCGAGTCGCGCGTGAAGAGGTCAGCGGATTCCTCGCGCGCCTCGAGCAGCGGGCCGCTCCGCAACCGCACGGCGCGCACGGGTTCGGGCAGTTCGACGCGCTCGAGCCGCTCGTGCAGCAACGCGGCGATCCGCTCCGCCTGCGCCACGGGCTGCACGAAACGCAGGCGCACGCGCGTCGGCTTCGCCTCGCGGTGCAGGAGCGCGAGATCGAGCACGTCCACGCCGCGCCGCCGCAACCTCAGGAACGCGCAC
>JBBIVG010000215.1:2641-6127 GCA_037439865.1 Nevskiaceae bacterium | reverse complement strand
GAGGTGGGTTCGGCGAGCGCACCCACGGGCTGGGGCGAGCGGTGCCAGACGGGACGGATCGGCGTCATGGCGCGCACGCGCTTGCGGGCCTTGACGAGGTAGGCGCCCGCGAGCGGCGGCGCGATGTCGGGCCCGCGGGTTTCGAGCCAGCCCTGCGCGTTGGCCTGCGCGCGGCGCAGCCACGGCGGCACGAACAGGTAGCGGCGCGACGCGACCACCTCGAAACCGAGCAGTTGCAGCCAGTCGCGGATGCGGCCCTCCGCCAGGAGCCGGGTGACGGGCGGCGGGAAACGGCGTCCCGCGACGAGGTGACGCACGCCCCAGGGACCGATCGGGTTGAAGCCGCAGATCACGACGTGACCTTCGCCGCGCAGCACGCGCTCCACCTCGCGCAGGACCTCGTGTGGGTCCAGCGCCAGCTCGAGCGTGTGTGGCAGCAATACGGCCTCGACGGAGCCGGCAGCGACGGGCAACTGGTCATAATGCGCGCGGATCGCGCCGGGCCCGCGTGCGTCCGGGGCGACCCACCAGCGGTGCTGCGTGCGCGCCGAATCGCACAGCCGGTGCGCCTCTCCCCAGCACCCGATCTGCAGCATGTCGAACCCCACCACGTCCGCGAGCGCGTCCTGCAGCACGCGGGCTTCGAAGTCGAGCACGGTCAGCCCAAGGGGCGAGGCGAGCCAGTCGGTGGCCGGGTCGTCGGTCATCGCGGGAAGGATAGCGGCAAAAAGCGCCGATCCGGTCGAAAATCACACAACATATTGTGGAAATTTCCTTTACGAAACGTTCTAATACGCGCGCCCGGACTCATGGTGCGAAGGTGATGGGGGTCGCCCATGCTCGATGTGAGCCCGGTGCGGGCGTTTTCGGACAATTACCTCTGGCTGATCCGCACGCCGGCCGACCGCGGCGGGGCAGTCCTGGTGGATCCCGGTGACGCACGCCCGGTGAACGCAGCGCTCGAGCAGCATGGACTCAGGCTCCATGCGATCCTCGTCACGCATCACCATCCCGACCACGTCGGGGGAGTCGCGGAGCTCGGCGCGAGGCACGGGGCGCAGGTCTTCGGGCCGGCCCGCGAGTCGATGCCTTGCGAAGTGACGCAGCTCGATGACGGAGACCGTGTCCGCCTTGCAGACCTCGGCCTGGAATTCCTGGTGATGACCCTGCCCGGCCACACGCTCGGACACATCGGCTATCACGGTCACGGCGCCCTCTTCTGCGGCGACACGCTGTTCAGCGCCGGCTGCGGCCGCCTGTTCGAGGGCACGCCCGCGCAGATGCTGGGCTCGCTCGACCGCATCGCCGCCCTCCCCGATTCGACGCTCGTGTACTGCGCCCACGAGTACACCCTGAGCAACCTCAAGTTCGCAGCGGCCGTCGAGCCGGGAAACGCGGACGTGCTCGAGGCTCTTGAGGCGACACGCGTGCTGCGCGAGAAGGACGGCATCAGCCTGCCCTCCACGCTCGGACGCGAGCGCCGCATCAACCCATTCCTGCGCTGCCGTGAACCGGCCGTTCGCGCCGCGGCGGAAGCCCACGCCGGGCGCTCGCTTGATACCGCGGTCGACGTCTTCGCAACGGTCCGCAAGTGGAAGGACGGCTTCCGGTGAAACGGGCGCGGTCAAACCTGCTCGCCCTGTTCGCGCTCGCCGGTCTCGGCCTCGCGGGGTGCACGACGACGCCTTCGGACGGCGATTATTCGAGCCTGCCACCCGCGGGGCACCCGCCCGGAGCCGGCGCACCCGGCACGCAGTCCGAGCCGCAGGTGCCGCCGACGTTCCGCGACTTCCCCCACCTGCCGCCCGACCAGTACCCCGACATCCTCGATCGCGTTCGCGCGGGCTATGCGCTGAACGACGTGCAGCATTTCGCGGTGGACCGCGAGGTCGAGACGTATCGCAACAAGCCCGATTTCCTGGATCGCACGTTCCGCCGCGGCGGACGTTACCTTTACTACATCGTCACCGAGCTGGAGCGGCGCGGCATGCCGCTCGAGCTCGCCCTGCTGCCGGTCGTCGAGAGCGCCTTCAACCCCGTCGCGTACTCGCGCAGCCGCGCCTCGGGCCTGTGGCAGTTCATCCCGAGCACCGGGAAGCACTACGGCCTCGACCAGAACTGGTGGATCGACGAGCGGCGCGACGTCATCCTCGCGACAAACGCCGCGCTCGACTACCTGCAGTACCTCAACCGCTACTTCAACGGCGACTGGTACCTCGCGATCGCGGCCTACAACGGCGGCGAGGGCACGGTGAGCGCCGCCGTGCAGCGCAATGCCGACCGCGGGCTGCCGACCGATTTCTTCAGCCTCGAGCTGCGTCCCGAGACGCGCGACTATGTGCCGAAGCTGCTCGCCATGCGGCGCATCGTCGGCGACCCGGCGGCGTACGGACTGCAGTTCGCCGCGATCCCGAATCAGCCGTACTTCGGCGTGGTGGACCCGGGCCGGCAGATCGACCTCGGCGAAGCCGCGGCACTCGCGGGCATCTCGCGCGACGACATGTTCGCGCTGAACCCCGCCTTCAATCGCATGACGACGCCGCCGGACGGCCCGCACCGACTGCTGCTGCCCCTCGACAGCATCGAGCCGTTCCGCCAGGCGATGCTGACCGACGACGGCGCGGCGCGACTCGCGTCCGCGGCGGTCGCCGCGCCAGCGCCGAGCACGAAGACCCACCGTGTCCGTCGCGGCGAGACCCTGAGCGGGATCGCACGCCGCTACGACGTCGAACTCGACGACATCCGGCAGGCGAACCGCATGTACAGTTCGGTCATCCAGCCGGGCCAGACGCTCGTGATCCCGTCGGCGGGCACGCCCGCCACGGCGACGCTGGCCGAGGTCGCCCCGCCGCGCGAGGAACTCGCCGCGCAGCTGCCCGAGCGCCAGCCGCCCACGGCTGCAAAGTCGAAGTCGTCCTCCCGGGTGTACGTCGTGAAATCCGGTGACACGTTGTACGGCGTGGCGCGCCGCCACGGCGTCACCGTCCCGGCGCTTGCAGCCGCGAACGACATGACGGCAAAGAGCCAACTGGCCATGGGCATGCGTCTCGAGATACCGGGCAAGTCGGGCGGCGGTTCGGGCGGCTCCGCGGCCACGCGCGAAAGCACGCGCATGACCTACCAGGTCCGCCAGGGCGACACGCTCTCCGAAATCGCCGACCGGTTCAACGTCTCGGTCGGCCAGCTCAAGAACTGGAACAATCTGCGACAGTCCTCGTCGCTGCGTACCGGGCAGCGCCTCGTCGTCTACACCGACCCGCGCAACATCAACGGAGGCTGACCCGATGGGTTTCCTGTCCGGCAAGCGAGCCCTGATCGTCGGACTCGCGACGGAACGCTCGATCGCGTACGGCATCGCCGCGGCCATGCACCGCGAGGGCGCCGAGCTGGCGTTCACCTACCAGAACGAACGCCTCAAGGACCGCGTCGCTGCGATGGCGAAGGAATTCGGCGCGAGCCTCGTGCTGCCGATGGACGTGGCGAACG
>JBBIVG010000215.1:0-2613 GCA_037439865.1 Nevskiaceae bacterium | reverse complement strand
CAGGCCTTCGCAGCGCTTCGCGACGCGTGGGGCACGCTCGACATCCTCGTCCACTCGGTGGCGTTTGCGCCGCGCGAGCAGCTGGCCGGCGGGTACCTGGACAGCGTCACGCGCGAGGGTTTCCAGGTCGCCCACGACATCTCGAGCTACAGCCTCGCGGCGCTCGCGAAGGCCGCACGGCCGATGATGATCGGACACCCGGGTGCGATCGTGACCATGAGTTACCTCGGCGCGGTGCGCTCGGTCCCGAGCTACAACGTCATGGGGCTCGCGAAGGCGAGCCTCGAGGCGAACGTGCGCTTCCTCGCAGCCGACCTCGGCCCGCACGGCATCCGCGTCAACGCGATCTCCGCAGGGCCGATCAAGACGCTCGCCGCGGCCGGCGTGAGCGGTTTCCGCAAGATGCTCTCGCACGTCGCCGCGTTCACGCCGCTGCGTCGCAACGTCACGATCGAGGAAGTGGGCAACGCGGCCGCGTTCCTGTGCTCCGACCTCGCGTCGGGCATCACCGGGGAAGTGCTGTACGTGGACGCCGGTTACAGCCACGTCGGCATGGCGTTCCCGGAGGAAGAGAAGAAAAGCGGTTAGTGGATGACCGCTTTCTACTGCTCGAACACCTTGTCGCTGATCTTCACTTTCGCGGTGCGCACCAGCTCGGCGAGGTAGGCCGAGAACTCGACGCCGGCGTTCTGTCCCGCGATTCGCTGGACTTCCTGCGCGAGCCGAGCCTGCGCTTCGCCCGCCGCCGGCATCGTGCCGGGCTTGACGCCGCTCACCACGAAGAGCGCGACGTCGCCATTCGGCAGCGGCGCGGTCCCGCTCGTCGACTTGCCGGGCGCCGGGCGCGGCGCGCTGAACACGGCCTTCACGAGCGACGGAGCCATGCCTTCCTGGGTCCGCGTGACCGTCGCGGTGCCAACCGGCTGCAGCCCGAGCGACTTCGCCACCTCGGCGAAAGGTGCGCCGGCATCGAGCCGCGCCACCTCGGCCCTGTCCGCGGCCTCCGCCGCCTGCCGGGCCGCGCGCTGGCGCAGGCTCTCCTCGATCTGCGGCCGGACCTCTTCGAGCGGCCGCTGCACCGACGGCTTGTGGTCGGTCACGCGCAGCACGACCACGCTGTCCGGACCGAAGTTGATGGCCGGGCTGTTCTGGCGCTCCTGCAGCACCTCGTCACTGAACACCGCCTCGATCACCTTGCGGTCTGCGCCGAACGGGCCGCCGCCCTGGCGCGTGTATCCCTCGACCGTCTGCACCTGCAGGCCGAGCTTCTTCGCGACGCTGTCGAGCTCGGTCAGCGCCGCGAACGAGTCGTCCGCCAGCTGCTGCGATTTCTCGTAGAACAGCGACTGCGCCTGGTCGTTGCGGTAGTCCTTCTCGAGTTCCGCACGCACCTCGTCGAAGCTGCGCTGGTGCGCTGGTTGCACGTCCTCGAGCTGGATGATGTGGTAGCCGAACTGGGTCTTCACCGGGCCACGGATCTCGCCCTTCTGCATGGCGAACACCGCGTCCGCGAACGCCGGGACGTAAGCGTCCTTGGTTGCCCAGCCCAGCTCGCCGCCCTGGGCCTTCGAGCCCGGGTCGTCGGAATACTGCTCGGCGAGCTTCGCGAAGTCCGCGCCCGCCTTCGCCTTGGCGTAGATGTCCTCGGCTACCTTCTTCGCCGCCGCATCGTCCTTGCTGGCGTCCACGAGGATGTGCCGGGCGCGTCGGCGCTCCGGGTCCAGGTAACGCTCCGCGGCGACCTTGTCGTAATACTGGTGCAGCGCCTCCTCGGTGACCGGGACCGAGGCCGCGACGTCCGCGAGCTTGAGCTGCAGGTACTGGAGCGCCACCGTCTCCGGCGTCATGAATCCCGCCTTGTTCTTCTCGTAGAGCGCCGCCACGTCCGCCGGGTTGACGGTCGCCTGCGCCACGAAGCGCGCGACCGGCAGGGTCACGTAGTCGACGTCGCGGGTCTCGCCCTCGAGTTCGACGCGGCGGCGGATCTCGCCCGGCGTCGCGAACGAAGACAGGGCGACGCCGTTCTGCAGCCGGGAAATCTCGAGGTCGCGGCGGAACTCGCGCTCGAAGTCGACCTCCGAGCGGCCCTGTTGCCTGAGCAGCGCGGCGTAGCGGTCGCGCGAGAACTTGCCGTCCACCTGCAGCGCGGGGATGCGCTCGAGCTGCTGCACGATCTCCTGGTCGCTCGCGCGATAACCCATCTTGTTCGCGTGCTGCACGAGCACCTCGCGGCGCACGAGGTCGTTCAGTAGCTTCTGCTGCTCGACCTTCGCGACCGCCGGCGGGACCTCGTCCTTCATGGCCTGCTGCAGCTCGGTCTGCCGCTCCTGCCAGAGCCGGCGCACCTGCTCCATCGGGATGCTCTCGCCGTTGACCTTCACGGCGGCGGCGGTGGCCGTGGACTCGAAGCGGATGCCCCAGAAGATGAACACCACCGCGATCGCGCCGAGGAACAGCGAGGCAAACCATCCGGTGATCTTGTCGCGAATCTGCTGCAGCATCAGTTGGCCCTTATGCGCGAAAGCCCGCGTCAGCGGGCTCTCCTGCGAATCGAAAGTTGGCGGAGCGGACGGGACTCGAACCCGCGACCCCCGGCGTGACAGGCCGGTATTC
>JBBIVG010000214.1:0-6155 GCA_037439865.1 Nevskiaceae bacterium | reverse complement strand
CGCCGGGAAGGGCAGCTGGCCCTTCTTCGCGAAGTCGTACAGGCGCTTCACGCCAGTCGTGGTCTCCTCGGTGACGCCCTTGATCTCGGCGAGACGCTTCGAATACCAGCCGGGCTGCGTCTCGAGCCGCTTGCGGATCGAGGCGTAGAGCGACGTCTCTTCCTCGTTGGTCGGCTTCGACACCAGCGACGGGTCCTTCTCGGCGCGCGCGCCAAGATGAAGCAGCAGCGTCGCGTCGCCGCCGTCGTCGAGGATCATGTTGGCGAACTGCCCGTTCGGCCACTCGAAGACGCGGTGGGTGAACTCCCAGTACTCGTCGAGCGACTCGCCCTTGAACGCGAACACGGGGGTGCCGCCCGCGGCGATCGCGGCGGCGGCGTGGTCCTGCGTCGAATAGATGTTGCACGAGGCCCAGCGCACGTCCGCCCCGAGCGCCTTCAGCGTCTCGATCAGCACCGCGGTCTGGATGGTCATGTGCAGGGAGCCGGCAATCCGGGCGCCGGCGAGCGGCCTGGCGGATTCGAATTCCTTGCGGATCGCCATGAGACCCGGCATCTCGGTCTCGGCGATGGCCATTTCCTTGCGGCCCCAGTCGGCGAGCGACAGGTCGGCCACGACGAAGTCCTGGTTCCTGGCGGGTGAAGCAACAGCGTTCATCGATCGGTCCTCTCGTTGACCGTGATGGTTCGGGCGGGAATCGGTCCTGGATCCGCTCGCCCGACCTGCACGGAGGTCAGCGAGCGCGGTTGGGTGTACCCAATGGCCTGAGCCTGGCGGGCAGACGGCCCGTTGCAGCGCTCCTCAGGCGAGGGCGGGATTTTGCCGCGGCGGGGCGGGGAGGGCAAGGACCGGGACGGTCCCCAGCGGGGACTGTCCCTGGAAATGGAGGGGACAGTCCTCCGTATCTCAGATCCCCGCGTCCTTCCGCAGGACCTCGGCCTTGTCGGTCTTCTCCCACGTGAAGGCCGTGAACGCCTCGCTCTTCTCGACGCGCTTGCCGCCGATGACTTCCTTCCACTTGTAGGTCATGTGGAAAGGCTCGCGGCCGAAATGACCGTAGGCGGCCGTCGCGCGATACATCGGGTGCACGAGGTCGAGCATCTTCACGATGCCGTAGGGCCGCAGGTCGAAGTGCGCGCGGACGAGCGCTTCGAGCCGTTCCTGGCTCACCTTGCCCGTGCCGAAGGTCTCGACCGTGATCGAGGTGGGCTGGGCCACGCCGATCGCGTAGGACACCTGGATCTCGCAGCGCTCGGCGAGCCCGGCGGCGACGATGTTCTTCGCGACGTAACGCGCCGCGTACGCAGCCGAGCGGTCCACCTTCGAGGGGTCCTTGCCGGAGAACGCGCCGCCGCCGTGGCGGGCCATGCCGCCGTAGCTGTCGACGATGATCTTGCGGCCGGTGAGGCCGCAGTCGCCCACCGGGCCGCCGATCTCGAACTTGCCCGTCGGGTTGATGTGGAACTTCGTGTCCTTCGAGAGCCACTCCTTCGGCAGCACGTGCTTGATGACGAGTTCCATCACCGCTTCGCGCAGGTCGGCCTGCTTCACGTCGGGGTCGTGCTGCGTCGAGAGGACGACCGCGTCGAGGCCGACGACCTTGCCGTCCACGTAGCGGCAGGTGACCTGCGACTTCGCGTCCGGGCGCAGCCACGGCAGCAGGTGGCTCTTGCGCACCTCGGCCTGGCGCTCGACGAGGCGGTGCGCGTAGCAGATCGGGGCCGGCATCAGCGCGTCGGTCTCGTTCGACGCGTAGCCGAACATGAGGCCCTGGTCACCGGCGCCCTGTTCCTCGGGATTGGCCCGGTCCACGCCCATCGCGATATCGGGCGACTGCTTGCCGATGATGTTCAGCACGCCGCAGGTCCGGCCGTCGAAGCCGACATGGGACGACGTGTAGCCGATGTCGCAGATCACCCCGCGCACCAGTTCCTCGAGGTCCACCCACGCTTCCGTGGTCACTTCGCCGGCGACGATCGCCACGCCCGTCTTGACGAGGGTCTCGCAGGCGACGCGCGAGCGCTTGTCCTGCGCCAGCATGGCGTCGAGCACGGCGTCCGAGATCTGGTCCGCGACCTTGTCCGGGTGGCCTTCCGACACGGACTCCGACGTGAAGAGGTAACTGTTTGACATTAATGGCATTCCAGGCGCGCTGACGGGGCGCGCAGTATCGGCGGTCGGGGGGCGGGTTGGCAAACTCCGGCCCCCCCGTGGCGGCGGGAATCTACGGTCGCGCCTACGGACCGCCCCGAGTCGCGGTGTCTACGACTTTGCAAACCCTTGCGGGCGCGGGAGAAAATAACCGACTCACCTGAGGGGTTCCCCGATGCCCACCCGACGGCAGCTCGCCAACGCGATCCGCGCGCTCAGCATGGACGCGGTGCAGAAGGCCAATTCCGGACACCCGGGCATGCCGATGGGCATGGCCGACATCGCTGAGGTCCTCTGGGCCGACCACCTGAAGCACAACCCGGCCGACCCGACGTGGCCGGACCGCGATCGCTTCGTCCTGTCGAACGGCCACGGCTCGATGCTGCTGTATTCGCTGCTGCACCTGACCGGGTATCCGCTCGACGTGCAGCAGCTGATGAACTTCCGCCAGTTCGGCGCCCACACGGCCGGGCATCCCGAGGTCGATCAGCACCTCGGCATCGAGACGACCACGGGCCCGCTCGGGCAGGGCATCGCCAACGCCGTGGGCATGGCGCTCGCGGAGAAGATCCTGGCCGCGACGTTCAACCGCCCCGGCCACGAGATCGTGGACCACCGCACGTGGGTCTTCCTCGGCGACGGCTGCCTCATGGAAGGCGTGTCCCATGAAGCCTGTTCGCTCGCGGGCACGCTCAAGCTCGGCAAGCTCACCTGCTTCTACGACGACAACGGCATCTCGATCGACGGCGAAGTGCACGGCTGGTTCACGGACGACACGCCGCGGCGCTTCGAGTCCTACGGCTGGCACGTCGTGCGCGACGTCGACGGCCACGACCCCGCGGCGATCGAGCGCGCGATCCAGGCCGCGAAGGCCGAGCCCGACCGTCCGTCGCTCATCTGCTGCAAGACGATCATCGGCTGGGGCTCGCCGAACAAGCAAGGCACCGAAGCGACGCACGGCGCGGCGCTCGGCGAGGCCGAGGTCGCGGCGACGCGCAAGCACATCGACTGGCCGTACGAGCCGTTCGTGATACCGCAAGAGATCAAGGCAGCCTGGGACGCGCGTGCGTCGGGTGCCAAGGTCGAGCAGGCCTGGCGCGACCGCTTCGCGGCGTATGCCAGGGCCTATCCCGAGCTCGCGGCGGAGTTCGAGCGCCGGCTCGAGGGCGAGCTGCCGAAGGGTTGGCGCCTCGCGCTCGAGGAGTTCATGCGCGCCGCGCAGGAGAAGCCCGCGGCGCTGGCGACGCGCTCGGCGTCGCAGAAGGTCCTCGACGTGCTGGGTGCGGTGATACCCGAGATGCTCGGCGGCTCGGCGGACCTCACCGGGTCGAACAACACGAACCACAAGGGGTCGAAGGCGATCACGGCGAACGACATCGGCGGGAACTACCTGCACTACGGCGTGCGCGAATTCGGTATGACCGCGATCATGAACGGCGTCGCGCTGCACGGCGGCTTCCTGCCTTACGGCGGGACGTTCCTCGTGTTCTCGGACTACGCGCGCAACGCAGTGCGCATGGCCGCGCTGATGAAGCAGCGTGTGGTGCTCGTCTATACGCACGACTCGATCGGCCTCGGCGAGGACGGGCCCACGCACCAGCCCGTCGAGCACGTGGCGAGCCTGCGCGTCATCCCGCACATGCAGCTCTGGCGGCCATGCGACGTGGTCGAGACCGCGATGGCGTGGGCCGCCGCCGTCGAGCGCCGCGACGGCCCCACCAGCCTCGTCCTGAGCCGCCAGGCCTTGCCGGCGATGCCGAGGACGCCTGCGCAGGTAGAGCACATCGCGCGGGGTGGCTACGTTCTCGTGGACAGCGGCAGCAAGCCGGACGTCATCCTCATCGCGACCGGTTCCGAGATCGCGCTGGCCGTGGACGCCGCGCGCCGCCTGTCGGAAGCCGGCCGCAAGGTGCGGGTCGTCTCGATGCCCTGCACGGGCATGTTCGACACGCAGCCGCAACAGTACCGTGATTCAGTGCTGACGCGCGGCGTGCCGCGCGTGGCGATCGAGGCCGGCGTGCGCGACGGCTGGTGGCGTTACGTCGGCGACCGCGGCGCCGTGATCGGCATGGACACATTCGGCGCCTCGGCGCCCGCGAAGAACCTTTTCGAGCATTTCGGCTTCACGGCGGACAACGTGGTCCGCACCGTGGACGGACTGCTGAAGTCCTGAAGTCTTTTCCTGGGAGATCAAGCTATGACGATCAAGGTGGGCATCAACGGTTTCGGGCGCATTGGCCGCATGGTGTTCCGCGCGGCGGTGCGCGACTTCAAGGACATCGAGATCGTCGGCATCAACGACCTGCTCGAGCCCGACTACCTGGCCTACATGCTGAAGTACGACTCGGTGCACGGCCGCTTCAAGGGGGACGTATCGGTCGAAGGCCACACGCTCGTGGTCAATGGCAGGAAGATCCGGCTGACCGCGGTCAAGGACCCGGCCGAGCTCAAGTGGGGCGAAGTGGGCGCGGACGTCGTCGTCGAGTCCACCGGCCTGTTCCTCACCAAGGAAACCGCCGAGAAGCACCTGGCGGCCGGCGCGAAGAAGGTGATCATGTCGGCGCCGTCGAAGGACGACACGCCGATGTTCGTCTTCGGCGTGAACGACAAGACCTACGCCGGACAGGCGATCGTCTCGAACGCCTCCTGCACCACGAACTGCCTGGCGCCCGTCGCGAAGGTGCTGAACGACACCTGGGGCATCAAGCGCGGCCTCATGACGACGGTGCACGCCGCCACGGCGACGCAGAAGACCGTGGATGGCCCGTCGAACAAGGACTGGCGCGGCGGCCGCGGCATCCTCGAGAACATCATCCCGTCCTCGACCGGCGCGGCGAAGGCCGTGGGCAAGGTCATCCCCGAGCTGAACAAGAAGCTCACGGGCATGGCGTTCCGCGTGCCGACCTCCGACGTCTCGGTGGTGGACCTCACGGTCGAGCTCGCGAAGCCCGCGAAGTACGACGAGATCTGCGCCGCGATGAAGGCCGCCTCCGAGGGCCCGATGAAGGGCGTGCTCGGCTACACGACGGAGAAGGTCGTCGCGACCGACTTCCGCGGCGAGAGCTGCACCTCGGTGTTCGATGCCGAGGCCGGCATCGCCCTCGACGACACCTTCGTCAAGGTCGTGTCCTGGTACGACAACGAGTGGGGCTACAGCTGCAAGGTCCTGGAGATGGTCCGGGTGATCGCGAAGTGATTCGCCGACCGACCGCGGCATCCTTCAAGAGACGATGAACGGGAGCACGACCATGGTGCGCGTCCTTCGCATGTCCGATCTCGACCTCAAGGGGAAGCGTGTGCTGATCCGCGAGGACCTCAACGTGCCGGTGAAGAACGGCGTCGTCACGAGCGACGCGCGCATCCGCGCCTCGCTGCCGACCATGAAGGCGGCGCTGGCGGCCGGCGCGCGCGTGATCCTGATGTCCCACCTCGGGCGGCCGGAGGAGGGCGTCTACGACGCCGAGTTCTCGCTGGCGCCCGTGGCCGCGCGGGTCTCGGAGCTGCTCGGCGTGAAGGTGCGCTTCGAGCGCGACTGGCTGAACGGCGTCGCCTGCGAGCCCGGCGAGATCGTCCTGCTCGAGAACGTCCGCTTCAACAAGGGCGAGAAGAAGAACAAGGACGAGCTTGCGCAGCAGATGGCGAAGCTCTGCGACGTGTTCGTGATGGACGCCTTCGCCACCGCGCATCGCGCCGAGGCCAGCACGCACGGCGTGGCGAAGTTCGCGCCGGTCGCCTGCGCGGGCCCGCTGCTCACGGGCGAGCTCGACGCGCTCGAGAAGGCGCTCGGCAGCCCGAAGCGGCCGCTCATCGCCATCGTGGGCGGGTCGAAGGTCTCGACCAAGCTGACGGTGCTCGAGAACCTGCTCGGCAAGGTGGACAAGCTGATCGTGGGCGGCGGCATCGCCAACACGTTCCTGGCCGCGGCGGGCTACCCGATCGGCAAGTCGCTGCACGAGCCGGAGATGATCGACATCGCGAAGGGGCTGCTCGAGCACGCCAGGGCA
>JBBIVG010000213.1:0-6207 GCA_037439865.1 Nevskiaceae bacterium | reverse complement strand
GCGGAAAGCTTCGCCGAAACGTTGCGTTGATCGGTTGAGCCGGCACAGGCACCGAATTTCCGCAACTGCGGAAATTCGGTGCCTGGCACCTATTTTTCCATTGCGGCGAGAAGCTTCTCGCCGATTACGCTGCGGCGCCACCCGCGCAGCAGCCCCGACTCGCCACGGTCCCGGAAGACCAGCGCCTCGACGTCGCGCCGCGTCGCGATGACTTCCGGACTGACCCCGAGCGCCGCCGCCTCGTCGCGAACGATCTGCTGAAGCCGCGCGACGAGGGCGTTCTCCTGCGGCGTCGGGCGACGCCCGCCGACCTCAGCATCGGCACCACTCGCCGATTCCATCGCCGTCGCGATCAGCGCCAGCAGTTCGTCGCCGCGCTTGCGGACGACGGCTGGCGGCAGCGACCGGATGCCCTCGAGGTCAGCGATCGAGCGCGGTGCCAGCGTCGCGAGGGCGTAAAGCGCCTCGTCCGACAGGATCCATCCGCGCGGCTTGTCCGCCTCGATGGCACGACGTTCGCGCCACTGGGCAATCGCGCGCGCCGCCGCTTGCTCGCGCGGCTTGAGCCGCCCCAATCCCTTCAGCCTTCGCCATGCCTCCGCCGGCTCGGTGCGGTAGAGCGCGACGTCTTCCAGCGCGACCGCGTCCTCGACGAGCCACGCCGCCCGGCCACGGGCCTCGAGGGCCGCAGCAAGCTCCGCGTGCAGCTGGAGCAGGTGATGCACGTCGTCGGCCGCGTACGCGAGCTGCTCCGGCGTGAGCGGCCGACGCGACCAGTCCGTCCGCGTCTGCGCCTTGTCGATCGAGTGCCCGAGTTGCCGTGCGACGATCTCGGCGTACCCGGCCTGCGGCGGAAAGCCGAGCATCGCCGCGGCCACCTGCGTATCGAACACCGGAGCAGGCACAGGCCGGCCGCCGAGTTGCAGCACCTCGAGATCCTGTCGCGCCGCGTGCAGGATCTTGAGCTTCGAGCGTTCCGCGAGCACGGCGTGCAGCGAGCCGAGCTCGAGCCCGGCCAGCGGGTCGATCAGGAAACAGTCGCTGTCGGTCGCCACCTGCACCAGGCAGAGCTGCGGGTAGTACGTCTTCTCGCGCATGAACTCCGTGTCGATGGCGAGCCTCGCCGCCGACTCCAGCCGGAATACCGCGGTGTCGAGCTGGCCCTGGGTGGTGACGAGCGTGGCGTCGCGCATGCCTGGAGTTACCTGCGTGTAGAATCGCGGCTCCCGAGCCCGCCGCGTGCCGATCGTGCAGCAGTTTCTCAGGATCTTCCTCGACATAACACTCTGGCGTCGCGGGCCGCAGGACCTTCCGGCCTCCGGGCTGCTGGTCTGGATCACGCTGCTGGCCTACGTGCTCGTGAGCGCCGTGCAGCTCGCGGCCCTGGACGAGTCCGCCCTCACGTGGTTCTTCTTCCTGGTCGTGGACCCGGTGCTGCTCATGGCGTGGGTGTGGCTGGTACTCAAGCTTTACCGCCGCACGGAGCGATTCCAGCAGACCGCGTCCGCGGTACTCGGGACCGGGGCGTTGCTGGGCCTGGTCCTTTACCTGCCGCTGCAGCTCGTCATCACCGGGCTCGGATTCGAGCCCGACTCCTCGCTGGCCCAACTCTCCGCCCTGGCGCTGGTGATCGTCTTCGCGCTCGTGACCGGCCGCATCATCAAGCTGGCGACCGAATCGAGCCTGTTCACGGGCGTCGCGGTGGCGCTCACCTACTTCATCGTCCTCAACACACTCGTCGGCGCGGTCCAGGGCTCCGGGAACTGAGCATGCATCTTCACATCATCGGCATCTGCGGCACGTTTATGGGCGGCATCGCGGCGCTGGCGCGCGCGGCGGGCCACCGCGTCACGGGATCGGACCGCAACGTGTACCCGCCGATGAGCACGCAGCTCGCCGAGCTCGGCATCGACGTCATCGAGGGCTACGACCCGGCGCAGGTGAAGCTCGACCCTGACGTGTTCGTGATCGGCAACGTGATGAGCCGCGGCAACCCGCTCATCGAGGCCGTGCTCGACAGCGGCCGACCGTACGAATCCGGCCCGGAATGGCTCGCGCGCAACGTGCTGCGCGGTCGCTGGGTGCTTGGTGTCGCGGGCACCCACGGCAAGACCACGACCTCGAGCCTGCTCACCTCGATCCTCGAGCACGCGGGACTCGAGCCGGGCTTCCTCGTGGGCGGCGTACCGCTCGATTTCAACGTGAGCGCGCGACTCGGCGACGGCCGGCACTTCGTCGTGGAAGCCGACGAGTACGACACCGCGTTCTTCGACAAGCGCGCGAAGTTCGTGCACTACCGCCCGCGTACGGCGATCCTGAACAACCTCGAGCACGACCACGCCGACATCTATCCGGACGTTGCGTCCATCCAGAAGCAGTTCCACCTGCTGCTCCGGTCGGTGCCCTCCAACGGCCGGCTGGTCGTGAACGCGGCCGACCGCAACCTCGCGGAAGTGCTCGCGATGGGGTGCTGGACGCCCGTCGAGCGCTTCACGTCCGACGCGTCGACGGCATCCGACTGGCGCCTCGTCGCGGACCCGGCCTCGGCCTACGCGAAATTCACGGTGTTCCGCAGCGAGCGCCGCGTGGGCGACGTGGAGTGGAGCCTGCTCGGCCGCCACAACGCGGAGAACGGCCTCGCGGCACTCGTCGCCGCGCACCATGCCGGCGTGGACGAGGACGTCGCGATCGAGGCGCTCTGCCTGTTCCGCGGCGTGCGGCGCCGGCTCGAGGTTCGCGGCGTCGTGGACGGAGTCGTCGTCTACGACGATTTCGCGCACCACCCGACGGCTGTGACGACCACCCTGGAAGGCGTGCGACTCAAGGCCGGAAGCGGGCGGGTGATCGCGGTGCTCGAGCCGCGCTCGAACACGATGAAGCTCGGCACGCACAAGGCGGCGCTCGCCGAATCGCTGCGCCTCGCGAACCGCGTGTTCGTCTACAAGTCCCCCGAGGTGAAGTGGGACGTGGCCGACGCGATGAAGCCGCTCGGCAGCCTCGCCGAAGTGCACGAGGACCTCGACCGGCTGACCGCGGCGATCGTTGCCGAATCGCGCGCGGGCGACCACGTCGTGCTCATGAGCAATGGCTCGTTCGGCGGATTGCACGGACGGCTGCTCGACGCGCTGAAGGCACGCAGCCCCGCCTGAGGATGCATAATCGGGCGCATGTCCGCCCGACCCGTCTGCCGTACCGCGTGGACGCTCTTCGTGAGCCGGCGATGAGCGAGGAAATCGCGCTTTTCCCGCTCGATGCCGTGCTGTTCCCCGGCGGCCCGCTCGCGCTGCGAATCTTCGAGACTCGCTACATCGACCTCGTGCGACGCTGCCTGCGCGAGGACACGGGCTTCGGCGTCGTGCAGATCCGCGAGGGACCGGAGGCCGGCGGCCCGGCCACGACCTTCGACGTGGGGACCTATGCGCGCATCGTCGATTTCGCGCAGCAGCCCGATGGACTGCTCGGGATCCGTGCGCTCGGCGAGCGGCGCATCCGCATTCTCGATCGGCGTCGCGCGCGCGATGGCTTGAATCTCGCGGACGTCGAGTGGTTGCCGCCGGAGGCGTCGGTGCCACTTCCGGCCGAGCACGCCGAACTCGGCCCCGCCTTGGACGCTGTGCTGGCCCAGGTCGGCGAGCCGTACTCGGGCATCGAGCGCCACCTCGACGACGCGAGTTGGGTGTCGGCGCGGCTCGCGGAGATCCTGCCGTTGCCCGCCGTGCACAAGCAGCACTGTCTCGAACTCGACGATCCCGTCGAGCGCCTGCGCTACCTGCGGCCGATGTTCGAGATCGGCTACCACTGACTGGCGCGGACTGCTGCCGCAATTTCTGAATCTCGACGATCCCGCCCGATTATCGCCTCGCGCATTACGGCGACCTGGGCTCGAATGGCTGCACCGGCTGGATGGGTCCAGCCGCCGAGCCAGGGAGTACGGATCATGGACGATACGAGGGCAGCCGAAATACTGAAGTCATTGGCCGCGGGGGTGGACCCCGGGGACGGGTCGAGCGTCCAGCCGGGCAGCCCCCTGCAGTCGCCGGACGTGGTACGCGCATTGTTCATGGCGGCCGAGACGCTCGAAGCCCGCACGCGCATGGCCCGTCGCAACGGCAACCTGCCGCGCAACGCCGGCAAGCCCTGGTCGAAGGAAGAGGACGATCGACTGCTCGCCGGATTCGACGGCGGCGTGGCCGTCGAGGCGCTGGCGACCGGCCACGAGCGCACGCGCGCCGGCATCGAGGCGCGGCTCGTCAAGCACGGCAGGCTCGAAGCTGAGCAGGCGCCGAACGCGCGCATTCGCTGAGGAGTCCGCATGCCGCCGCGCGCTAGAATCCCGTGCAGTGCTGGCGCGGGACGGAGCGGATGGCGGGGCAGGTCGAGGTCGTCGTCGGTGACATCACCCGGCTCGAGGTGGACGCGATCGTCAACGCGGCGAACCGCAGCCTGCTCGGCGGCGGCGGCGTGGACGGCGCCATCCACCGCGCGGCCGGACCGGGCCTGCTCGACGAGTGCCGGCGCCTCGGCGGCTGCGCCACGGGCGATGCAAAGCTGACGGGCGGCCACCGGCTGCCGGCGAAATACGTCATCCACACCGTCGGGCCGGTCTGGGACGGCGGCGGACAGGGCGAGCCGGGGCTGCTGGCGTCCTGCTACCGGCGCAGCCTCGAGGTCGCTGCGGACCTTGCGCTCGAATCCGTCGCGTTCCCGGCCATCAGCTGCGGCGCCTTTGGATACCCGCTGGAGGCCGCGGCGGCTGTCGCTGCTCGAGCCGTCCGTGAATTCCTCGATTCGCACGACCGGCCGTCCCGGGTCGTGTTCTGCTGCTACAGCGAGCGCACGGCGGAAGCGTTTCGTCACGCGCTGGCGGCCGCTGTCCCGGCGGGCTGCCTGTGACACAAGCGCCAAAATTCCTGTTCATCCCGGTGTCCGGACCGGGCGGTGCAGGAGAGTACTTCCGGTCGCTGGCCGTCGCGCGCTCCGTCGAGCGACGCTGGCCCGGTTGCTCGATCAAGTTCGTGGTGAGCCGCGACGCGCCTTACTCGCGCGGCGCGCCCTATCCGGTCCTCCCGGTGGAGCGGTCGCCGACCTACGAGACGCGCGAAGTGCGCGCGATCCTCGACCGCGAGCGTCCCGACGTCGTCGTGTTCGACAGTTCGGGCCGCGTTGCGCAATACCGGCACGCGAAATCGCTCGGTGCACGCGTCGTGTTCGTGAGCTCCCGCCCGACCACCCGGCGCAAGGGCTTCCGTCTACGGCGCATGCGCTGGATGGACCAGCACTGGATCGCGCAGCCGCGCTTCCTCGGTGGCGACCTCGGGGCGGGCGAGCAGCTGCGCCGGCGACTCGTTCCGGGTTGCGAAGTTGAGTTCCTCGAGGTGCTGCACGAGCCGGTGGACGAAGCCGCAACCCGCGAACTTCAGCGGCGGCTCGGCGTCGAGCCCGGCCGCTACGTGCTCGCGTGTCCGGGTGGGGGCGGAGTCTTCAGCGACAAGCCGGATGGTGCGCGGGTTTATTTCGACGCGAGTTCGAGCCTTGCGCGGCTGACCGGATTGCCCGTCGTCGCCGTGCTCGGGTCGCGCTTCGTGGCACCGGCGGACCGTCCGCCGGGCGTCCATGTCCTCGAGTCGCTGCCGAACGCACTGCTCATGGGACTGCTTCGCGACGCGACCATCGGCGTCATCAACGGTGGCAGTCTCCTCCTGCAGGCGATCGCGTTGCACGTGCCCTGCGTCGCGGCGCCGATCGCCGAGGACCAGCCGGCGCGCATCGCGAGTTGTGCCGCCCGCGATCTCGTCAGGGCTGCCGCGCTCGAGCCCGCCGCGCTGGTGAGCGAGGCGGAGGCACTCCTCGGCGACGAAGCAGCGAGAGGCGCGTTGCGCCAGCGCCTCGAGTCGCTCGACCTCCGCAACGGCGTCGATGTCGCCGTCGATGCGCTGTCTCGCCTGGTGCGGCCCGCAACGCCCGTAGCGCCTGCGGTGCCGGCCGGCCTGGCACGATCGGGAAGGCGGCTCCGCATCATGCAGGTGATCCTGTCGAGCGGCTTTGCCGGTTCCGAGCGGGCGGCGGCCGAGGCCTGCAATGCGTTGTGCGCCCGGCACGACGTGGTGCTCGTGCTGCGGGCCGATCATCGCAGCTCCGGCGGGGCCAGCATCCGCGACCACCTCGACCCACGCGTGGAGGTGATCGAGGTGCCCGCGTTCTGGGGAA
>JBBIVG010000212.1:802-6221 GCA_037439865.1 Nevskiaceae bacterium | reverse complement strand
CGTCATGATCGCCGCCGACGTCCAGAAATACACGACGCTCGAGCTGCGCCGCGGCCTGATCACCACCGGCATGTTTGGTCGCATCCGTCATCCCAACTACCTCGGCGAGATGATGGTTTATGGGAGTCTCGCCATGCTGGCGTGGCACTGGATCCCGCTGCTGGTGCTGGCCTGGTTCTGGATCGTGCTGTTTGCCACCAACATGACGCTCAAAGAGGCCAGCATGAGCCGCTACCCGCAATGGGCCGACTATCGCCGTCGTACCCGCTGGCTCATTCCCGGCGTGTTCTGACCGGAGCGCACTGACCGTGTCACCAGCGAACCTGCGCGGCCGCACGCTCTTCATCAGCGGGGCCTCGCGCGGCATCGGGCTGGCGATCGCGACGCGTGCGGCGCGCGACGGGGCCAGCGTCGCCATCGTCGCCAAGACCACCACGGCTCATCCGACCTTGCCCGGCACGATCTACACGGCGGCCGAGGCCGTCGAGCGGGCCGGCGGTCGCGCCCTGCCGATCCCCTGCGACATCCGTGACCCCGACCAGATCGACACCGCAGTGCAGCGCACGGTCGATTACTTCGGCGGCGTCGATATCTGCGTAAATAATGCCTCTGCGATCAGCCTCACCGGGACTCTGGCGACGGATCCGAAGCGCCACGACCTCATGCAGGACATCAATGTCCGCGGCACGTTCCTGGTGTCGCGCGCCTGCATCCCCCACCTCCGGCGGGCGCGCAATCCGCACGTCCTGACGCTCTCGCCGCCGCTCCAGTTCGTACCCGAATGGTTCGCGCCCTACCCCGCCTACGCCCTGTCGAAATACTCGATGAGCGTGTACGCCATGGCGATGGCGGCCGAATTCCGCCGTGACGGCATCGCCTTCAACACGCTCTGGCCGCGCACGCTGATCGACACGGCGGCCGTGCGCAACATCGTCGCACCCGACGAGCTCGCTGGCAGCCGTCGACCGGAAATCATGGCGGACGCCGCCTGGCACATCCTCACGCAGCCGAGCCACGCGCTGACGGGCCGGCACCTGATCGACGAGCAGGTGCTCGCGGCGGCGGGAATCACGGACTTGCGGGGCTACCGCTGCGAGCAGGGCTCGACGACACTGCATCCGGACCTGTTCGTACCGGCGGATTACCGGCCGCCGCCCGGTGTCCAGTGTTGAACGCCTGCTCCAGACCTGCGCGGTGACACGGGAGTCCATGCCGTGAAAAGCGTCGTCTTCAGCCATTGTCACTACTGCATGTGCCAGTGCGGCACGCGCATCACGGTCGAGGACAACCGCGTCCAGTCCATCGAGCCGGACCGCGACAACCCGTACCGCTGGCGTGACTTCTGCCGCAAGGGCCTGACCGCCGCCGATTTCGTCAACCATCCACGCCGCATCCTCTCGCCGCTGCGTCGGGTCGGCGATCGCTACGAACCGGCCAGCTACGACGAGGCGATCGCTGACATCGCGGCGCGACTCAATCGCATCATCGAACGCCACGGCGCCGACGCCGTCGGCTCCTACAGCGGCAACCCGCTGGGGTTCAGCTTCTCCGCGACGATGTTCTGGAACGGCCTGCTCGATGCGCTCGGCACCGGCAACCGCTTCTGGGTCGGGTCGGTGGACCAGAACAATACCCACGTCGTGCAGGAAGCGATGTACGGCTCCGAGCTCCTCGCACTGGTGCCGGACATCGACGACTGCCAGTGCTTCCTGCTCATCGGCATGGACCCGGTGCAGAGTGCCTTCGTCTGGCTGGAATCCGTGCCCGACGGCTGGAACCGGGTACTGGCGGCACGCCGACGCGGCGCCGAACTCATCGTCGTGGATCCGCGCCGGTCGAAGACCGCCGAACGCGCCGACCTGCACGTCGCCATCCGCCCGGCGCAGGACTGGGCGTTCCTGCTCGGTCTGTTGCGGGTCGTGTTCGAGGAGCACCTCGATCGTCCGTCGCAGGCGGTCCCACTGACCGGCGTGGACGACATCCGCCGTCTCGCGCTCGAAGCATCCCTCGACGACCTCGCAGAACGCTGCGGCATGGCCACCGACACGATCCGCGACGTGGCGCGGCGGTTCGCGCGCGCCCCCAGCGCCATGTGCATGATCCACACCGGCGTCGCCCACACCCCCACCGGCACGCTGGCCGACTGGCTCGGCCACGTGCTGAACGCCGTCACGAACCGGCTCGATCAGCCGGGCGGCCGTCGCTTCGAGCGCGGCTACATGGACCTGGCCGAGGTCTTCGCACGGTTTGCGCCACGCACCCGGCACCGCACGCGCCTGCGCGACCAGCCGACGATCGCCGGCTTTCATTCACTCGTCGAGCTGCCCGATGAAATCACCACCCCGGGTGCCGGACAGATCCGCGCCATGCTGATTGCCGGCGGCAACCCGGTGGTCTCGGGTCCCGACGGCGCGGCGCTCGACGCCGCGCTGTCGCAGCTCGAACTGCTGGTGGCCGTCGATCTCGTGCAACGCGAGAGCCACCGCCATGCACATTGGCTCATTCCAGGGACGCACTTCCTCGAGCGGGAGGGCCTGCACGTGCTCACCGCGTGCCTCGTCGACGAGCCGTTTGCCCAGTACGCCGCGCGTGCCGTGTCGCCCCCGCCGGGCATTCGGGAGGAGTGGGAATTCTTCGTCGACCTCGCCCTGGCGACCGGCCGCCCGCTCTTCGGCCGTCGCGGCATCAACTCGCTCGTGCGCGCCAGCCGGGCGCTGGCGAAGATCGCCCGGAAACCTGACTGGGCGATGAACCCGCGCTGGCTCGAGCGCATGCTCGTGGCCGGCGGCCGGCGCCTCAAGTACGACGACATCCGCCGTCATCCGCACGGCTGGCGTTACGCCGAGAAGCGCTACGGCGACCTCGCGGGCGCGCTACGGACACCGGACAAGACCGTGCACTGCGCCCCGCCTCGCTTCCAGCACGCACTGCGCGGCGAACTCCTCGCTGGCCGCCCCGGCGCGAATCGGGAGTTTCCACTGCTGCTCATCAACCGTCGCAGCCGCGAGTCGATGAACTCCATGCTGAACGAGCTGCCGAGCCTGTTCCAGGAGTGCCGCAGCAACTGTGTGGAAATGCACCCTGCGGACGCGGCCGACCTGCACCTGGAGGATGGCCAGTGGGCGCGTGTTGCATCGCGCGTCGGCTCGATCGACCTGCCGGTCGCGCTGGTAGACGGCGGCCGGCGCGGTGTCGTCACGATCGCCCACGGCTGGGGATCGCGCATCTTCGATCCGACCGCAGGGTCCGCGCCGCTCGTCTTCGGCGCCAACCGCAACCTGCTCGTCGATCGCGATCACGCCGACCCGCTGTCGCAGATCCCGTCTCTCAATGCCACACCGGTACGCGTCGAGTCGCTGGCCGGCTCGCCACGCACCGTGACCGAGGCCTGACCCACATGGCGTACGTCATCGTCGGAACCTGCATCAACGACACGGCCTGCATCAACGCCTGCCCCGTGGACGCGATCCATCCGACACCGCTGGAGCCCGGGTTCGCGCAGGCCGACATGCTCTACATCGACCCGGACGCCTGCGTCGACTGCAATGCGTGCGCCGAAGCCTGCCCCGTGCGCGCCGTGCTCCCGGCGGACGAACTACCCCCGCGCCTGCGCCGCTATCGCGACATCAATCAGCAGTACGCCCTGGCGAGGCGGCGATGAGCGCGGCCACGACGACACCCGCCCCTCTCAGCGTCGCGATCATCGGCGCCGGGCCCGCCGGCCTCTACGCCGCGGCCGACCTGCTGTCCCGCGACCCGACCGCCACCGTGGACCTGTTCGAGCGACTGCCGGTCCCCGGCGGGCTGGCACGCTACGGCGTCGCGCCGGATCACGCCGAGCGCCGCGCGGTGATCGATCATTACGGCAGACTCGCGGAAGCGAGCGGCCGGTTCCGGCTGCACGGCAACGTCGAGATCGGCCGTCACCTCGAGCACGCGCAGCTCGCCCAGCACTTCCACGCGTTGCTCTACACCACCGGCGCGGCCGACGATCGACGACTCGGCATCCCGGGGGAAGACCTGCCGGGCAGCCATTCGGCCACCGAGTTCGTGGGCTGGTACAACGGTCACCCGGACTTTGCGGACAGGCAATTCGGCTTCGACGCCGAGCGTGCGGTCGTCATCGGCAACGGCAACGTCGCACTCGACATCGCGCGCATGCTGCTCACCCCGTGGCGCGGCTGCGCGCCACCGACATCGCGGGCCACGCGCTCGCCGCATTTTCCGGCAGCACGATCCGCGAAGTCGTCGTGCTCGGCCGGCGCGGTCCAGGCCAGGCGGCCTTCACCGTGCCGGAGCTGCTGGAACTGCAGGGCCTCGAGGACGTCGACATCGTCATCGACGCTGAACCTGAGCTTCTGCGCGACGCGGGCGACGGATCCCATCCATTGCGCGCACAGCTGCTGCGCGAGCTCGCGGACCGAGCGCAGCGCGGCTGCGCGAAGCGCCTCGTGCTTCGCTTCCTTGCCTCCCCCGTCGCGATCCTCGGCCACGGCCGGGTCACGGGACTCACGCTGGTGAGAAACCGCCTCGCCGTCGACGGCACCGGGACGCTGCGCGCCGAGCCCACCGATGACGTGCAGGAACTCTCGGCGGGACTGGTGCTGCGCTCGATCGGCTATCGGGCGGCCGCTCCGTCGTCGCTGCCGTGGGACCCCTCGACCGGCACCGTGCCGAACCGCGACGGTCGCGTCACCCGCGAGGCCGGCGGCACACCGCTCGTCGGCGTTTACGTGGCGGGTTGGCTCAAGCGCGGGCCGAGTGGATTCATCGGCACGAACAAACAGTGCGCGCAGCAGACGATCGGGGCGCTGCTCGAGGACGCCGCCGCCGGCCAGCTGTTGGCGCCTCGGCAGTCGCGTCGCGACTTCGACGCGCTGCTGGCCCATCGGCAGCCGGCGCAGGTGGGCTACGCCGGATGGAAGCGCATCGACCGTGCCGAATGTGCCCTCGGCGCCGAACTCGGCCGTCCCCGCCGACGATTCGTCCGCTGGGACGAGCTGCTGAGCGCCGCCGTCTGAGCCCGCGCGAGACCAGGAGCCCGCGATGCATTCCGACCGCACAGTGACATTGCCCGCCTCGCTGAAGGACATCACGGCCGATGCCGTCACCGCAATGCTGGACCTGGCGTTCCCCGGCACCCGGGTCACCAGCCTCGTGATCGGCAAGCGCATCCCCGGCACCTGCACCAAGCTGCGGCTCCTGCTCGAGTACAACGATGCCGGACACGCCCACGGCCTGCCGCCGACGATGTGCCTCAAGGGCGGCTTCGAAAGCCACGGTCTCACCGGGCAGATTTACCCGCGCGAAGTCTGGTTCTATCGGAATCTCGCCGCGCAAATCGGCGCATCGCTTCCCCGCTGCTTCTTCGCCGAGCGGGACGATCGACAGGCGATCGTTCTCATGGAGGATCTGCTCG
>JBBIVG010000212.1:0-768 GCA_037439865.1 Nevskiaceae bacterium | reverse complement strand
GCCTCGGACGAAGCCACCGTGCCGCAGATTCGTTCGCTGCTGTCGTCGCTGGCCGCCGTGCATGGCCGCTTCTGGGCGAGCCCGTCGCTCGACACACTCGCGGACGAGCCGGAGCGGCGTAGCGGCAGCGCGGTGCTCGATTTCTCGGACCTCGTGCTCTACCAGACTGACAACTTCCAGAGAATGCTGCGGCTGCCGCGCGCCGCAGCGGTGTCAGGAACGCTGCAGGACCTCGATGCGGCGCGGCACTACCTCGAGCGATTGATCCAAGAGTTCGACGACGGCCCTCGCTGCCTGATCCATGGCGACGCGCACCTCGGGAATACGTTCTCTCCGCTGCGCGAGGGTGCAGGCGGATTCATTGACTGGCAGACCTACACTCGCGGCCACTGGGCCTTTGACGTGAGTCATCTGCTCTGCACCGCGCTTGCGCCAGAAAGCCGGCGCCGGCACGAGAGGTCGTTGCTCGAGCACCACCTGGACGAACTCGAGCGCTACGGAGGTCAGCGCCCAACGTTTGCGGACGCTTGGGAATCCTACCGGCAGATGGCCTTCTACGGCTTCGCATGGGCGCTGTGCCCCCCGGAACTTCAGGCCGAGGACGTGTGTCGCACGTGCACGGAGCGCGTGATCACCGCGCTGGCGGACCTCTCCACGCTCGACGCGCTGGACCGCTGACGGCGTCGCCAGCGGCGCTAGGCCACTGCGCAGCGCTTCCGTGCTCCGCGCGTGTCGGCCGAGTCGGTGGAACGAAAAAGGGCGCCTTGC
>JBBIVG010000211.1:0-6229 GCA_037439865.1 Nevskiaceae bacterium | reverse complement strand
TCCCGTCCACTTCGCGGATTACGCCGCGAAGGCACCTCTCGTGATGAGTCCCCTGCACTAACCGCTGTGCTACAGGCCCACGCGGCGATTGTACCCAGTCCTTCTCGCCGGTGCCCGTGGGTCGGCGTTTGCGTCAGTCGACATGACCGCCGAAGGTACCGATGCCCGCCACGCGCACGAATTCCGCTTCCGCCGTCGCAAGGTCCGACGCGCAGAAGCCGAGGTCATGCAGCATTCCGTCCTTGAGCCCGTACACCCAGGCGTGCACCGTCAGGCCCTTGCCCCGGTCCCAGGCCTGCCGGACGATCGTCGTGCGGCACACCCTGAGGGCCTGGAACAGCACGTTCAGTTCGCAGAGCCGGTCGATGCGGCACGCGTCGTCGGGCAACGCCAGGAGCGGCGCGCGATACAGCAGCGCCAGGTCGCGGATCGGCCGCAGCCAGTTGTCCACGAGCCCGAGCTGCCGGTCCTCCCACGCCGCGGTCACGCCGCCGCAGCCGTAGTGGCCGCAGACGATGATGTGCTCGACGCCGAGCACGTCCACCGAGTACTGCAGCACCGAGAGGCAGCTGAAGTCGTTGTGCAGCACCAGGTTCGCGACATTTCGGTGGACGAACAGCTCGCCCGGCAGCAGGCCCACGATCTCGTTCGCCGGCACGCGGCTGTCCGAGCAGCCGATCCAGAGATGGCGCGGCGCCTGCTGCGCGGCGAGCTCTCGGAAGAACCCGGGTCGGTCCGCGGCCATGCCAGCCGCCCAGCGACGATTGTTCTCGAACAGCTCGGGGAGCTTCCTCATCGTGTCCTTCTGTCGCCGGCTCGGGACGGATCTGGAGTCTAGCAACCCGGTGCCCGCAGCGCCTGCAGGTGCGGGTCGCCGCCGATGTACCATCCGAGCCAACCCGTGACCACGTCGCCAGCCGGTGCCCAGCCATGACCTACGAGACCCTGCTCTATGCCGTCGACGGACCGATCGCGACGATCACGCTCAACCGTCCGGAGCAGCTGAACACGATCGTGCCGCCGATGCCGGACGAGATCGAGGCCGCGGTCAACACAGCGGTGCGCGACGGCGCCGTGCGAGTGATCATCCTGCGCGGTGCGGGCCGGTCCTTCTGCGGCGGCTTCGACTTCGGCGACGGCTTCCACCAGTGGGACTCTTACATCACCACCGACGGCGAGTGGGACGCGGGCAAGGACTTCATGTTCGCGACGGCGCCCGCTCTCGCCCCGACGCAGAAATTCATGAGCCTGTGGCGCTCGCCGAAGCCCGTCATCGCGCAGGTGCACGGCTGGTGCGTCGGCGGCGGCAGCGACTACGCGCTGTGCGCGGACCTCGTGATTGCGAGCGAAGACGCGCGCATCGGCACGCCGTACTCGCGCATGTGGGGTGCGTACCTGAGCGGCATGTGGATCTACCGCCTGGGACTCACCAGGGCCAAGGAGTACGCACTCACCGGCAAGCCGCTGTCGGGGCTCGAGGCCGCCGATTGCGGTCTCATCAACCGCGCGGTCCCGTTCAAGGAACTCGAGGCGACGGTGAAGCGGACCGCGGCCCAGCTCGCCTCGATCCCGCTTTCACAGCTTTCTGCCATGAAGCTGGTCGTGAACCAGGCCTACGAGAACATGGGACTCGCCTCGACGCAGACGCTCGGTCCGATCCTGGACGGTCTGATGCGCAACACGCCGGACGCGAAGGAGTTCATCGATCTCGCACGGGAACGCGGAGTGCGGGCGGCGGTGGTGCGACGCGACGGACTCTTCGGCGACTACAGCCAGGCGCCGGAGGACGAGCGGCCGGACCCGAACAACGTGATCCGGCCGTAGCCGGATTGCGCGGTCGGAAAGAGCGGCGTCACTCGACCGTCAGGACCACCTTCCCGAACTGCGAGCCGCTCTCGAGCCACGCGTGCGCCGCGCCGGCCTGCTCGAGCGGGAACGTGCGGTCCACGGGAATCGTCACCGATCCTGCCGCGATCCACGGCCACACGTGCTGCTCGATCGCGCGCGCCAGGCGTGCCTTCTCGTCGGCGTCGCGCGCACGCAGCGTCGATGCGCTCACGGTCAGCCGCTTCAGCATGAGCGTACGCAGGTTCAGCTTCGCCTCGTGACCGGCGAGCGTCGCGATGATGACCAGCCGGCCGTCCGGCGCGAGCGCGTCGAGGTTCCGCTCGAAGTATTCGGCCCCGACCATGTCGAGCACGACGTTGACGCTGCCGGCGGCCCGGACCGCAGGGGCCCAATCGCCAGCTGCGGCGTCGATCGCGACGTCCGCGCCTATTTCGCGCGCCTTAGCCGCCTTGGCCGCACCGCGCGCCGTCGCGAACACGCGTGCCCCGGCGGCCTTCGCCATCTGGATGGCGGTCACCCCGATGCCGCTGTTCGCGCCGTGCACGAGCAGCGTCTCGCCCGCGCGCAACTGCCCACGCTCGAACACGTTGCTCCAGACCGTGAAGACCGTCTCCGGCAGGGCCGCGGCGCGGACGAAATCGAGATCGCCCGGAATCGGCAAGGCATGACGGGCATCCACCAGCGCGTACTCGGCGTAGCCGCCACCGCCGAGCAGGGCGGTCACCCGATCGCCGACCCGCCAGCGGTCCACGCCGTCGCCCGCCGCGGCAATTTCGCCGGCGACTTCCAGTCCGAGCGTCGCGGGCGCACCGGGCGGCGGCGGATAGAACCCCGCGCGCTGGAAGATGTCCGGCCGGTTCACGCCAGCCGCCTTCACGCGGACGAGCACGTGACCCGGACGCAGTTCGGGCACGGCCACGGTCTCGACGAACAGGGCATCCGCGCCGCCCTTGCCGCCGCGTATGGAGATCGCTCGCATCATGAGTCGAATGCTACGCCGCGGAACGCCCCGCGGCACAGCCCGCGTGTTCGAAGTTGCGTGGTGGTAAGGTGCGCGCTCCCGGCTCGAACCGCGCCGAAGCGATACCCCGTGAACCTACTCTCGGTCCAGCAATTCCTCGGTTTCCTCGGCGCGGCGGTCCTGATCACGCTGGCGCCGGGACCCGACAACCTGATGGTCCTGTCGCTCGGCGCGTCGCGCGGCCGGCTCCGCGGCATGGCATTCGGGCTCGGCTGCGCGATCGGCTGCCTGAGCCACACCGTGCTCGCCGCGCTCGGGGTGAGCGCCGTGATCGCCGCCTCGCCGACCGCGTTCACGATCCTCAAGGTGCTGGGCGGCCTCTACCTCGTCCGCATGGGTTGGCAGGCCCTCAGGAGCCGCGGCATCGCGCGCGCTGATGGAACCCCGGCGGTGGGCGAGACCGCCGGTCAGCTGTTTCGCAAGGGCCTCGTCGCGAATGCCATCAACCCGAAGGTGATCATGTTCTTCCTGGCGTTCCTGCCGCAGTTCGTCGTGCCCTCGCGCGGCGACACGCCGTGGCAGATCATCCAGCTCGGCGTGATCTTCACGCTGCAGGCCGCCGCGCTGTTCGGCGCGCTCGGGTATTCCGCCGGCCGGATCGGCCAGTGGCTCGACCGCCACTCGGGCGCGGGGCTCTGGCTCGATCGCATTGCCGGCGGCGTGCTCGTCGGCCTCGGCCTCAAGCTCATCGTCAGCCGCTGAGCCCCGGGGCTCGCACCGGAGACCCGCACATGCAGATTCGCCTGCTCGTCACTGGTGGCACGTTCGACAAGGAGTACGACGAGATCGCCGGCCGGCTCTATTTCAAGGACACCCACGTTCGCGAGATGCTGCGGCTCGGCCGGGCCGACCTCGACCTCGAGATCCGTACGCTGATGATGATCGACAGCCTCGAGATGCGCGACCTCGACCGGGAGCTCATCCTCAAGAGTTGTCTGGAACCGGGCCGCGACCGCGTGGTCGTCACGCACGGCACCGACACCATGCCGGAGACGGCACGTTATCTCGGTGAGCGCGTCACGGACCGCACGATCGTGCTCACCGGCGCGATGATTCCCTATACCTTCGGCAGTTCGGACGGGCTCTTCAACCTCGGTTGCGCGCTCGCGTTCGCGCAGGTTCTGCCGCACGGCGTGTACGTCGCGATAAACGGGCGCTGTTTCGACTGGCGCACCGTGCGCAAGAATCGCGCGACGGGCCGCTTCGAGGACTCGGGCGGCCGCGGCTAGCCGGGCCGCCCGCCGCAGGGCCGGGGCTCAGGCGCGGACCATCACCTTGAAACCGCCCCAGAACATGCGCTTGCCGTCGAACGGCATCGCCTTCGGGTTCATCATCGCCGCGAGGCGCGGGTCCTTCATCACTTTCGCGAGCACGCGGTCACGGTGCCTGCGCGACTTGTAGACGATGTAGGAGAACCACACGACTTCGCCCCGCTTCAGCTTCACGCTCTGCGGAAACGACGTGTGCTTGCCGGGCTTCACGTCGTCCGCGATGCACTCGACGTAATCGAGCGCGCCGTGCTCGCGCCACACCTTGCCGGCCTTGCGGGCGATCCGACGATAGGCCGCGGTATTGCGCTTTGGAATAGGTAACACGAATCCATCCACGTACAGGGCCATGACGATTCTCCCCGGTTGATTGCCTGACTTTGCCTTTGGATCAGCGGTTGGACATCGAGCCGAGATACTCGAGCACGGCGCCCGCGTACCCTTGCGGATTCTCGTTCGCTGCGAACACCCCGCCCTCGACGACGGCTTCGCGCGCGGGCTTGAAAGCTGCACGAAGCGCAGCGGCCCGCTCGGGCGTCGCGAAGGGATCCCTGCTGCAGTAGAGCAGCAGTGCAGGACACTGGACGAGCGGCAGCCTGTCCTCCATGTGGTACTCCGCGACCGCGTAATGGCCCTGCTCGCTTTCAGTGCCGGCGCGGAACAGGTCCACGACGAATCGCTGCACGAGGTCCGGCCGCGGCAGCCACTCGTGCATCTTCTGCCACTTCTCCGTGAGGTGTGAGCCGTCAGCGGCGATCGCCCATTGCCTGAAGTACTTCGCGAGTTCCGCGCGACCGGTCGCATTGGTGTACACGGGACCCGACAGCACGACCCGCTCGACGCGGGACGGAAATGCAGCCGCCATCTCCACCGCGATGACGGCCCCGGTGTGATGGCCGACGACGACGACGTGCGCGATGCCGAGCGCGTCGAGCACCTGCACGAATGCGCCAGCGTAGTCCTCGATCGTGGGGCGGCCGGGCACGCGATCCGAGCAGCCGTAGCCCGGCATGTCGAGCGCGACGACGCGTCGTTCGCGCGCGAGGAGCGGCAGTACCTCGGCGAACTCGTCGAGCGAGCGTGGCGTCTGGTGCAGCAACAGCAGCGGCAATCCTTCCGCGGACCCCGCCATCACGCCGTGGACCTGCCCCATTCCGGTGTCGCACAGGAAACGCTTCATTCGCGGCCTCCGGCCGGTGATCGAGGACACTCGCGGCGTCGCGGCGCTCAGCGCGCCGATTCCCGACAGCTGCGACGATACTCCGTCGGCGTCACGCCCGTCTCGCGCCCGAACGCCGTGCAGAAGTGGCTCTGGCCGGCGAATCCCACTGCGGCCGCGATCTCGCCGACGGACAGCGACGTCATGCGCAGCAACTCGCGCGCGCGCTCGATACGTGCGCGCAGGATGTAATGGTGCGGCGTCGTGCCCGTCACCAGCCTGAACGTATTCGAGAAATGCGTGACGCCGACACCCACGGTCGCGGCGAGGCCGGCCACCGTGAGCGGCTGATCCAGGTGCTCGTGGATGTGCTGCACCGCGAGGTGCGCAAGCATCTGCCCGCTTCTCGAGCCGCGCAGCGCCTGCGGCGTCCCGGCGGTCTCGAGCACGTGCCGGACCTGGGCCAGCATCGCGTTGCCCAGCGTCGCGAGATACGCGTCGTCCCGCTGCGGTTCGCTCGCCGCGGCCGCCAGTTGCTGCGCCAGCGTGACCACGACGTTGTCCACGATGGTCACGGGCTCGCGTTCGCGGCGCGCGGCCACCCACGCGGGAACCTGCCGCGGCCCGTCGAAGTACGCGATCATGCCTTCGCCGACCCCGCGTAGCGCGACCTCCCCCGGCACGCCCGACGGTACGAGCGTGACGAGACCGGGCAGCGACACCCGCTCCGCCGTCGCCGATCGGGCCCGGTATGCGATCGGCTTTCCGCCGGTGTGGATCCACAGCAGTTTCTCGGGCAACGGCGGGATCTTCGCGACGTCGAGCAGCGCGCGGTAGCGCTCGAGGGTGAAGGCCGGCGTCGAGGGAATGCGACAGGACACCTCGGGGTGACCGAGGATTTCCCGCAGCAGGGAGCGCATGCGACCGGGCCGG
>JBBIVG010000210.1:0-6243 GCA_037439865.1 Nevskiaceae bacterium | reverse complement strand
GCCCGCGTAATTCCCGTGCGGCTGCGATTTGCGCGGCCGGTCCGGACCGCGGTCGGTGATTTCGTCGAGCGACCCAGCGTCCTCCTGGCCCTGGGCGATGCGGACGGTATTACGGGCCTCGGTGAGGCCGCGCCGTGGCTGGGATTCGGCACGGAGAGCCTTGCCGATGCGCTCGCGGCGCTGCGGGACGTTTCGTCATTGCTGTCCGGTTCCGAAGCGGGCCTGGACCGGCTTACACCAGCGGTGATTGATCGATTGCGCAATGCGCCTGCGGCGCGTGCGGCTCTTGAAGGCGCGATGCTGGATCTGGAGGCCCGACGACAGGGCCGGCCGATGGCTGATTTCCTGGCGTCGCGCCCGGGTGCGGGGACCGACGACGCACTTCGCATCGTCGCGGTCAACGCGCTGCTCATCGAGCGCGACCCGCACGTGCTTCGTGAGGAAGCCGCGCTTGCGCGCGCGACAGGGTATCGCGCCGCGAAGTTGAAGCTGGGTGCCGGGACGCTCGCCGCGGACCTGGCGCGGGCTGCGGCTGCACGCGCAGGCCTTGGACCCGACGTCGCGCTGCGCGGCGACGCGAATGGCGCGTGGTCCGTGGAGAAGGCCCGCGAGGCGTTGGCAGCCCTTGCCGAATTCCGGTTCGACTATGTCGAACAGCCCGTCGCAGCCGCCGACATTGCGGGCCTCGCCGCGCTCCGAGGGCGCGCCCCGGTGCGCATCGCTGCCGACGAGTCGGTGACGATTCGGGACGGCGCGCGGCGCCTGATCGAGGCTGTCGCGGCGGATGTCCTGGTCCTGAAGCCCGCGATGCTCGGCGGCGCGGCACAGGCGCTCGAAATTGCGGCTCGGGCGCGCAGGGCAGGCTGCGAGGTCGTCTTCTCGCATGCTTTCGAGAGCGCCGTCGGCGCGCGGCACGCGCTCCACTGCGCCGCGGCTTGGGGCGACGCCACGGCCGTGCACGGGCTCGAGACGGCGGGGCTGTTCGTCGAGGACCTCGGGCCGCCGGTCGAATCGTCAGGCGGAGTCGTGCGGTTGAGCGGCAAACCGGGCATCGGCATGGATCTCGATCGAGCCCTCCTGTGCGAAACGGGGAGTGCCGGTTGAGCGGGCCATTCGACCTGATCGCGCGGGCGGCGCTCACGCCTTCGGCGCCGGCACTCGAGTTCGCGGGCGGTACCTGGAATTTCGCGGAGCTCGCCGATCGAGCCGGGCGCGCGGCGCGTTACGTCGTCGGTCACGCGCCGACGGGGCAGGCCCCGATCGCGTTGCTGCTTCGCGGCGACGAGCGCTTCGTCGCGTGGTTCCACGGCATCGCCCTGGCCTCGCGGACGGTGCTTCCACTCAACACACGGCTGACCGCGGACGAACTCGCCCGCCAGCTCACCGACGCGCGCGTCGAATGGCTGCTGGGCGACGAGAATGATCCGCGACTCGTCGAGCTTGGCCGCGGCGTTCCCGGCCTGCGTGCGACGACGGCACCGAAGATCGGCACGCTTCCGACGCATCACGGCCAGTTGCCTGGCGAGATCGCGCCGTCGGATGCGACGCTGGCCGTCCTCTTCACCTCGGGCACGTCGGGACGATTCAAGGGCGCGCAACTGAGCCGGGCGAATTTCGAGGCGAGCGCGACCGCCGCCGAGGATCGGCTCGGGCCGGCGGTCAGGGCGCGCTGGCTCGCCTGCATGCCGCTGTTCCACGTCGGCGCGCTCTCGATCGTGATGCGCAGCGTACGGTTCGGCGGGCCCATCCGGATCATGTCGAAGTTCGATGCCGCGGCGGTCAGCAACGCGCTCGACGCAGGCGACATCTCGGGCGTATCGCTCGTGCCGACGATGCTGTCGAGGCTCCTCGCGCACCGGGGAACGCGACCCGCGCCGAGCGGCCTCGAGGTCCTGCTGCTGGGAGGCGCGGCCGCTGCACCCGAACTCGTCGGCCGGGCGCGCGCGGCGGGTTATCCCGTGTGCCTGACCTACGGCCTGACCGAGGCGACGTCGCAGGTCGCAACGGCCGAGCCGCCGCGCCCGGGTGCCGCCACGTTGCCTCCGATGCGGCCGCTGCGCGGCGTCGAGGTCAGAGTCCTGGTGGAAGGGCAGGAGGCACCGCCCGGCATTCCCGGCGAGATCGTCGTGCGTGGCGCGACCGTCATGCAGGGATACCTCAATGATCCGGCAGCGACGGAGCGCGCCATCCGCGACGGTTGGCTCTTCACCGGCGACATCGGGTTCCTGGACGCCGAAGGCGGCCTGCACGTGCTCGACCGTCGCGACGACCTCGTCGTGTCGGGTGGGGAGAACGTCTATCCGGCGGAGATCGAGGCCGTGCTCCTGGAGCATCCGTCGGTCGCCGAGGCCGGCGTGACAGGCGTGCCGGATGCGGATCTCGGTGCGCGCGTCGTCGCGTGGATCGTCGCCGATCCGGGCACCGCTCCGGATGCCGCCGTACTCGCGGCGTTCTGCCGCGAGCGGCTGGCCGGCTTCAAGTGCCCGCGCGAATTCCGCTTCGTGCAGGAACTGCCGCGCACGGCGGCAGGCAAGCTGCAGCGCCGGCGACTCGTCGAGTCAGGCTGAGGACGACGACGAAGGGCGTCGACCTTCCGAGCAGCGATCGCGGCCCGCGAGGTCGCGATGCGTGGTCACCTCGACGAAGCCCTGTGCGCGCATCAGGCCGCGCACCGCCTCGCCCTGCGTATCGCCGTGCTCGACGATGAACCAGCCACCCGGTCTCAGGTGTCGCGGCGCGCCCGCCGTGATCTCGCTCAGCGCCTCGACGCCGGTCGGTCCTGAGAAAAGCGCGCCGTGCGGCTCGAAGCGTCGCACGCCGGGCTCGACGCGCGAATCGCCCTCCGCGATGTAGGGCGGATTGCTCGCGATAAGGTCGAAGACGTCGTGCTGCACCGGTTCGAACCACGATCCCACGTGGAACTCGACGCGCTCGAGGCCGAGGCGCACGGCATTGCGGATCGCGAGCGACACGGCATCCGCGGACTTGTCGGTCCCGATGACCCGGCAGCCGGGCCGTTCCCGCGCAATGGCCAGCACGATGGCGCCACTGCCCGCCGCGAGATCGAGCACGGCCGCCCGGGAATCCGCCGGCAGGTGCGCGAGCGCGCGCTCGACGACGAGCTCGGTCTCCGGGCGCGGGATCAGCACGGCCGGCTCGACGAGCAGCGTCAGCGACCAGAATTCCTTTTCGCCAAGGATGTATGCGATCGGCTCGCCATGCGCCCGGCGCGTCACCTGCGCCTCGAAGCGGTCCGTCGCCGCACAGTCGAGGACCTGCTGCTCGGGATGGGCCAGCAGCCAGGACCGCGGTTTTCCGAGGGCCGCCCCGAGCAGGATCTCCGCCTCGTGACGGGGATCGTCCGCGATGCGCTGGAGCCGCGCGACGCCTTCCTCGATCAGTTCGCGGACTTCCGTTGCCATCGCGATCGACTCCGCCTATTGCAGGCTCGCGAGCTGCTCCGCCTGCCACTCCTGCTGCAGCGGCCCGATCACCTCGTCGAGCGCGCCGTCCATGACGGCGGGCAACCGGTAGAGCGTCAGGTTGATGCGGTGATCGGTGACGCGACCCTGCGGGTAATTGTACGTCCGGATCCGCTCCGAGCGGTCGCCGCTGCCCACCTGCAGCCTGCGCTCCTGCGCCTGCTGCGCGACCTGCTTCTGCTGCTCGGACTCGAGCAGGCGCGAGCGCAGCAGCGACATCGCGCGCGAGCGGTTCTTGTGCTGCGAGCGCTCGTCCTGGCACTCGACCACGATGCCGGTGGGCAGGTGCGTGATGCGGATCGCCGAGTCCGTCTTGTTGACGTGCTGGCCGCCCGCGCCCGACGCTCGATAAGTGTCGATGCGCAGGTCCGCCGCGTTGAGCGCGATTTCGTCCACTTCCTCGAGTTCCGGCAGGATCGCGACCGTGCAGGCCGAGGTGTGGATGCGGCCCTGTGCCTCGGTCTCCGGGACGCGCTGCACGCGGTGCGTGCCCGACTCGAACTTGAGCCGCGAATAGACGCCCTTGCCCACGACGCGGCTGATGATCTCGCGATAGCCGCCGTGTTCGCCCGGGTTCTCGCTCAGGATCTCGACGCGCCACCCCTGGCGCTCGGCGTAGCGCGCGTACATGCGGAACAGGTCGCCCGCGAAGATCGCCGCCTCGTCGCCGCCCGTGCCGGCGCGCACCTCGAGGAAGATGTTGCTCTCGTCGCGCGGGTCCTTCGGCAGCAGCAGCTTCGCGAGCTCGGCCGACTCGGACTCGATGCGTGCGTCGAGCGCATGCAGTTCCTCCTCGGCCAGTGCCCGCATCTCCGGGTCACCGCCGCCGGCCATCTCCGCCGCGGTGGCGCGCTCGGCCTCGAGGCGCCGGAACTCGCGGAAGCGCCCGGCGACGGGCTCGAGCCGCGCATATTCCACCGACAGGTCCTTGAATCGTCCAGGCTTCCCGAGCACCTCGGGATCGGCGAGCAGCGCGCCCACTTCCTCGAATCGCTCGGCCGTCTTCTCGAGCCGGCGACGGATGGAGTCCTTCATCAGTCGTGGTCGAGGCGGTAGATGTCGGCGATCGCGTCGATGATCGCGTTGTCGCCGGTCTCGGCGGCGTCACGCAGCCGCTGGCTCGGCGCGTGGATCAGCCGGTTGGTGAGCGTGGCCGAGAGGAACTCGAGCACGTCCTCGGGGCTGCGGCCCGCAGCAAGCATGTGACGGGCCTGGTCGAGCGTGTGCTGCCGGGCCTGCTCGGCGTGGTGGCGCAGGCGGCGGATCGTCGGCGCAGCGTCGCGGGTGCGCAGCTGCATCTCGAACCGGTCCACTTCTGAGGCGATCATCTGGTCGGCCTCGCGAGCGGCCGCGCGGCGGCCCTCCATGTTCTCGTTCACGACCGACTGCAGGTCGTCGATCGTGAAGAGATACACGTCCTCGAGCTCGGCGACCTCGGGCTCGATGTCGCGCGGCACGGCGATGTCCACCATGAAGATCGGCCGGCGCTTGCGGGCGCGCAGGGCCTCCACGGTCATCGCGCGCGTGATGATGACGTTGGGGCTCGCGGTCGAGGCGACCACGATGTCCGCCTCGCGCAGGTGCGACGGGATCTCGTCGAGGCTGATCGCAAAGCCCTGGAACTCGGCCGCGAGCTCGCGGGCGCGGTCCACGCTGCGATTGGCGACGATCATCCGGCGCAGGCCGTCGGCATGGAGGTGGCGCGCCGCGAGCGCGATCGTCTCGCCGGCCCCGACCATGAGCGCCGTGCGGCTGTCGAAGCTCGAGAACACGGTCTTGGCCATGGACACCGCGGCCGAGGCCACGGAAACGGCGTTGGCGCCGATCTGCGTCTCGGTGCGCACCCGCTTGGCCACGGAAAACGCGGCCTGGAACAGCCGGTTCAGCACCGGGCCCGTGGTGCCCGTCTCCTGCGCCGCGCGATAGGCGTCCTTGAGCTGTCCGAGGATCTGCGGCTCGCCGAGCACCAGCGAGTCGAGTCCCGACGCGACGGAAAAGGCGTGCGACACGGCCTTCATGTCGTCGAGCTTGTAGAGGCAGCTGTGGATGCTCGAGCCGAGCTGGTGGTAGCGCTGCAGCCAGGCACCGAGATCGGCGTCGCCCGAGTCGGTCACGCAGTAGAGCTCGGTGCGGTTGCAGGTCGAGACGATGACCGATTCGCGCACCTCGGGCAGGCTCTTCAGCTCGCGCAGCGCCTCGGCTACACGGGTCGGCTCGAAGACCACGCGCTCGCGCACCTCGACGGGCGCGGTGCGGTGATTGATGCCGACGACGACCAGGGACATCCGGGTACCGGGTGGTGAAACCGCGAAATTCTGGTGGATGCCCGGTGGCAACACAAGCGCGGCAGCGCATCCGCTATAGTGCGCGGGTCATGCGGAAAACCCTCATTCTCGCCCGGCCACTGATGGTCGCCGGGGCGCTTGCCCTGCTTGCCGCGTGCGCGTCCGCGCCCGCGCCGAAGGCGCCCGCCACCAGCACCGCGTAGAACACGAACGCCGACAGCTGGCCTGCGCTGATGCGCCCTTCGAGCACGTCGTGGCCGCCGATCCACAGGATCACGCCGACCGCGCCGAACGCGAGCAGCATCACCAGCGCGATCAGCAGCGCGCGCTGGCGGATGCGCTCGGCCGCGGTCGCGAACGCCTGCTCCACGCGCTCGCCGAAATGCCTGCGGTCCTCGTCCTCGTGGCCGTAGGACTGCACCGTGCGGATCTCGTGCAGCGACTCGTCGACCTGCGTCGAGACGTCCGCGACGCGG
>JBBIVG010000209.1:5524-6253 GCA_037439865.1 Nevskiaceae bacterium | reverse complement strand
GATGCCGCAGGCGTAGAGGAACCAGACGAGCGGGACGCCCGTGATCCACGGGAACCAGCGGTTGCCCCGCATGCGATCCATGGCGAACTCGCGCAGCGCGTGCAGCAGCACGACGACCACCAGTGCGTCGGACGCGTAGCGGTGCAGGCTGCGCATGATGCCGCCCAGCCACCACTGCCCGCGACTCAGGTCCTCGAGCGACTGCCACGCCTGGGTGACGCCGGTGTCGAAGAACACGTAGACGTAGATGCCGCTCGCCGTGACGATCCAGAACAGGAACCAGCCGAGCGTGCCCAGCTGCGTAATCGGATTCAGCCGGGGCCCGAACGCACGTTCGAAGAGCGCCTCAATCGGCAGGATAATCGCGCGAAGCGCGCGCTTGATGGCATTCACACACGACTCCCGGAAATCAGGACCACCGCGCCTCAGCGAACGTTGCGCAGGCTGGCAAGGATACCAATCGCGGCGACACCGAGTGCGAGCGCCCCGGCCACGATTTCGACGATGAGCGAGTAATCGAATCGATAGCGGCCGCTCGTCGGATCGTAGATCGTGCAGAACAGTTTCACCTTGTTGACGAGGCCCTCAAGCGTGGGCCGGTCGATGTCCTGTCCCCAGACGAGCTTCTTCAGGGGCTCGACGAGAGACGGCGGCGCGAAGTCCTCGCCATAGACCTGCAGCACGACACGCCCGCCGGCGTCGAGCAGGGTCGTCTGCGTAACATGGTCG
>JBBIVG010000209.1:0-5480 GCA_037439865.1 Nevskiaceae bacterium | reverse complement strand
CGTCGCGCACCAGGCGGGACATCGTCGCGCTGTCCGCACTCGCGACGAACCAGCCCGGGCCGCCCACGCCCCGTTCACGCGCAAACCTGCCCATGCGCTCGGGCGTGTCGTTCGGCGTGTCGAACCCCAGAGTCACGACCGTGAAGCTGTCCTTGCCGAGTGCGTCGCGGGCGACCTTGACGGTTTCGCGCAGGCGCAACGTGAGGCTCGGGCAGACGTAGTAGCAGCTCGTGTAGACGAGGCTCAGCACCACGGTGCGTACCCCGCGCTTACCGAGAGTCATCCGGCCGCGCAGTTGTTCGAGCGTGAACCGGCTACCATCCGCATCGGTAAACGAATACCCCTCCAGCGTGCGCCCGATGGCCGCCTGGCTGACCCGCACGGCTTCCCGATCGTCGAGGCGCTGCTGTGCGACCGCCGGCACGGCGGCAGCGATGAGGGTGAGCAGCAGGCCGGCGCAGGGCGCGCGGCCGATGTGAACCGCACCGCGCATCTATCAGAAGTGGACGAGGTTGCCCCGAGCGGCACCTTCGATGATGGCACCGAGCAACAGCAGCCCGAGTTGCAGCAGCGACGCGAGGAAACTGCGGATCGCGTTGCTGGGTGTCTGGCTGCGTGCGAGGAGATAAGCCCGCTTGATGAAATAGAAGCCGCCCGCTGCCGCACAGATGCCATACAGCCAGCTCGCGCCGAAAGCGAGCGGCAGCAGTGACAGCAGCACGAGCGGCACCGTGTGCCAGAAGATCGCCCGCGACGCGACGCGGTCGCCGAACACGACCGGCAGCATCGGTACGCCGGCGTCCGCATAGTCCTGCCGGTAGTACATCGACAGGCTCCAGAAGTGCGGCGGCGTCCAGAGGAACAGTACGACGGCGAAAATCCACGCCGATGGGCCCGGCATCGGGTCGATCGCGGCCGCTCCGGCGAGCACCGCGAAGCTGCCGGCCAGGCCGCCGACGATGATGTTGATCCAGGTGCGCCGCTTCAGCCACATCGTGTAGACGACGCCGTAGGTGAAGGCGCCGAGAAACACATAGGCTGCGGCCAGCCAGTTCGTGGCCCAACCCGCCGTCGTGACCGCGAGGACCAGCAGCGCCGCGACCAGCAGGTACCAGCGCGCCCCGCCGCCGAGCTTCCCGGTCACGAACGGTCGGGACTTCGTGCGCGACATCCGCGCATCGAGGTCGCGCTCGGCGAGGTGGTTGAGCGCGCCCGCGGCCCCTGCCGCCACGAAGATCGCGGCCGCCAGCGCGAGGAGTTCGCGCCAGCCGAGCCCGCGCCCCCCTGCCATCGCGACCCCCGCGACACCGGCGAGCATGATCTCGAAGCCGATGCGAGGCTTGAAGATCTCGATCGCGCTGCGCCAGGCGGCGGGCGAGCGTTCGCCGGTGTCCTGCGCCGTCGTCGCGCTGCTGTTCATGGCGTTACTTCAGCGGCCAGAGCTCGGCCAGGTACTTCCAGTTCACGTAGTAGTAGAGGATGAACGACACGAAGAACACCCCCACCAGCACGACTGTGCCGGGGATCTTGAGCGTGCCCTCGTTGCCGTACTTCGCCACCGCCGCCGCCGACTGCGCGCCACTGACGGGCCCGAGCTGCACTTTCTCGTTGTCACCGATGCGCCGGCCGAAGAAGACCGAGCTCACGACCACGAGGATGTACATCGCGCCACCCAGGGCGGCCATGCAGGCGAAGATACCGTTCAACGCCAGCATCAGGAACGCCGCCGGGGAGAACTGGAACGGCGCCAGCGCGTCGGCGAACGTGATGTCCCAGTGGCGCCGCGGCACCCCGAGGGTGCCCGCTCCCATCATGAAGAGCGAGATCCCCATGATGCCGATCGCGAAGACGTACGGCTGCAACCGCGCGATCTTCGGGAACATGACTTCGCGACGGAAGATCAGCGGCACGACGAGATACGTGATGGCCATAAACGCCAGCGTCGTACCCGCCACGACCGTCGCGTGGAAATGTCCCGGCACGTACAGCGTGTTGTGCATGATCAGGTTGATCTGCTCGGTGCCCATCACGACGCCCGAGATGCCGCCCAGGAAGCCGAACATCACGAGCGACATGAACATGCCCGCGAACGCCGGGTTGCCCCAGGGCGCCTTGCGCAGCCACTCGAACAGCCCCTTGCCGAAGCCGCGTTTGCGCTGCGCCGCCTCGATCGCGCCCGGCACGGTGAGTCCGTGGATCATGCTGCCGAGCACCGCGAGGTACATCGCGTAGCTCGTGTTGAAGATCTTCCAGCTCGAGCTCACGCCCGGCTCCACGAGCAAGTGGTGCGCGCTCGCGAGCTGCAGGAACAGGATGTACATGAGAAACGCCATGCGGCTCACTTTCTCGGAGATCGGCTTGGCGCCGAGCACCATCGCGCCGATGGCGTACCACACCGCGACGTGGGCCGAGACGTTGATCTGCTGCGAGGAGTGTCCCATCCCCCACCAGACGAGCTTGTACATCAGCGGGTCGACGCCGCTGATGATCCCCACCGACCAAAGGAACGTCGGGATCAGGATGATCGCGCCGGAAGCCAGGGTGAACACGGCGATGATCGCCGCCGTGATCGCACCGAAGGTCACCAGCGGCACCGATCCCTCGTAGGTCTTTTCGTCCTTGGCGACGACCAGCGTGCCGAAGAACACCGCGCAACCGATCAGCGCGCCAACGGCGAACAGGATCAGGCCGAGGTAGAAGAACGGCGACGCCTGCAGCGGCGGGTACGAGGTGAACATCACCGAGGAGTTGCCCTGCAGCACGACCACGTTGGTCATCAGCGCGCCGACGAGCATCAGCACGAACTGTGCCCACCCCCAGCGCGGCGCAGCGAGGCGGCTGTTGAGCAGCACCGCCGAGGCGAAATACAGGACCGCCATCTCGAAGAAGATGATCCAGCAGAGCAGCACATCGAAGCCGTGTGCCGTGAGCGCGAGGTAGAACCAGTCGGCCGGCAGCAGGTGCACGGTCGGCCAGCGCGTCAGGGCCACCGACAGGCCGAACAACCCGCCGATCAGCAGGAACACGACGGCCGCGACGGCATTGGCCTTGATCAGGTTCTCCGCCGAACGGTCGACCTTGAGCCCAGTGGTGGGGCAGATACGGAAGGAGCTGAGAATGCTCATGGGCGGCCCCTCACTTGGCGTCGACGACGTAGATGCGACCCGTCATCGTGTGGTGCCCGAGACCGCAGTACTCGTTGCACACGATGCCGTATTCGCCGGTTGAGGTGGGCGTCATGTTCACGACCATCTCGTACCCCGGGTGCACCTGAATGTTGATGTTGAGCGGCTGGAGCGAGAAGCCGTGCTGCAGGTCGATGGACGACAGGTGCAGCCGGTAGCTCTTGCCCTTCTCGAGCTCGAGCATCGGCCACCACATGTACACGCGTGCCATCAGGTAAACGTCACTGCCCGCCGGCGGGTGCACGACCGGGTAGGCGCCCTCCTGGCGGACCGTGTAGTCGGCGATCATCTTGTCGACCTTGGCCGCGTACTGGAACGGCTGCACGCGGTAGGCCTCGTTCGACAGGTTCTGGCGACCGACGGCGTGCCACCAGATCATGGTGAAGAACATCGTCAGGCCCCACAGGAAGGCGACGATGATCCAGACGATCTCCACCTTGTGGATCGGCTCTTTCCACCAGATCCGTTCGCTCGGAGGGGTGATGGCCATGGGCGCTGCTCCTTACGGCTGGGCGATGGGGATCTGGATGATTTCCATGATCCCCCAGATGAGGTAGAGCACCGTCGGCATCGTCACGCCGAGGAACAGCAGCAGGAAATGGTTGTCCAGCAGTCGCTGGAAGAATGGGATGCGCTCAGGCTCACTGCCGCCGCGCTGCGGGTCAGGTCCGGTCATCGGTCTCCCCCAATAAGATACGGTTGTCGTTTTTTGCTGGAACGACCCCGGGGGCGTCCCTCCAGCTTCATTCGACAGGGAGGCTAATACTTCGCGGGTGGGCCTGTCACCTTGATCCAGATCAATTGCAGTGCAAAAACAATCTGGCCAGACGGGTCACCCGGTCCGCCACGTGCGTCCGATGTATCCTGATCGGCCTGACGAGAGTTGGCGTGCGCACGCCCCGGGATGACCCTCATGCAATCCGCTGCATTGGCCAGAGCCCTGCACGTCCTCGGGGTCGTCCTCTGGATCGGCGGCGTCGCGTTCGTCACGACCGTGCTGCTGCCCGCCATCCGACGCATGAAGTCGCCCGACGAACGCGTTGAATTCTTCGAGGCCGTGGAGCGTCGCTTCGCGTGGCAGGCTCGCGTGACGACACTGCTCACCGGGGCCACGGGGTTCTACCTGGCGCACGCGTGGGACCTGTGGAGCCGGTTCCGGGACCCGCATTTCTGGTGGATGCACGCGATGGTCGCCGTGTGGGCACTATTCACGGTGATGCTGTTCGTCGCCGAGCCGCTGTTCCTGCACCGATGGTTCCTGGAGCGTGCCCGGCAGCAACCCGAAGCCACGTTCGCCCGGATCGAACGGATGCATCGATTGTTGCTTGCCGTCAGCCTGGCGACGGTCGTCGGCGCGGTGGCCGGGGCGCACGGCTGGGTCTTCTGAATGGCGTATCACGATCTCCGCGAATTCATTCGTCGGCTGGAGCGAGACGGCCGACTGCAACGCGTCCAGGAGGCGGTCGACGCCGACCTCGAGAGCACGGCCTTCTGCCTGCGGACGCAACGGGCCGGGGGTCCGGCACTACTCTTCGAGCACGCCGGCCAATCGTCGCATGCGTTGCTCGGCAACCTGTTCGGGCACCGCTCGCGCATCGAGGCGGCGCTCGCCGGGCGGCCGCTCGCGTCGCTGCGCGAACTCGGCGAGATGCTGGCGGCGCTCAAGGAACCGCGCTGGCCCGGCAGCCTCCGGCAGGCGCTCGCCTCCTGGCCGGAATTCGCGCAGCTCGCGCACGTCGCGCCGAAACGGGTGACGGAAGCGGCGTTCCGCGACGAAGTGCTCACGGGCGACGACGTCGACCTCTCGCGCCTGCCGATCCAGCGTTGCTGGCCCGGGGATGCGGCCCCGCTCATGACCATGGCCGCCGTCGTCACGCGAGGCACGCGGCGCGAGCGGCAGAACGTCGGCATCTACCGACAGCAGTTGCTCGGCCGCAATCGCGTGATCATGCGCTGGCTGTCGCACCGCGGCGGTGCGCTCGACTACGCCGACTGGCGCGCGACGCGCGGCGACGAGCCGTTCCCGGTGCTGGTTGCGATCGGCGCGGACCCGGCCACGCAGCTCGCGGCCGTGGCGCCCGTGCCCGACACGCTGTCCGAGTACGAATTCGCGGGCCTGCTGCGCGGCGAGCGGACTCGCGTCTGGCACAGCGAACTCACCGGGCTCGACGCGCCGGCGGGGGCCGAGATCGTGCTCGAGGGCTTCATCCACCCCGGAGACACGGCGCCCGAAGGTCCGTACGGCGACCACACCGGCTACTACAACGCGCAGGCCGAGTACCCGGTGCTGACCGT
>JBBIVG010000208.1:0-6305 GCA_037439865.1 Nevskiaceae bacterium | reverse complement strand
CAAGAACTACTTCTACCCCGACCTGCCGAAGGGCTACCAGATCAGCCAGTACGAGTTGCCGGTCGTGCAGACGGGCGCGCTCGAGATCGTGCTCGAGGACGGCACGCTGAAGCGCATCGGCATCACGCGCGCCCACCTCGAGGAGGATGCGGGCAAGTCGCTGCACGAGGATTTCCACGGCCTCTCGGGCATCGACCTCAACCGCGCGGGTACGCCGCTGCTCGAAATCGTCTCGGAGCCCGACATGCGTTCGGCAAAGGAAGCCGTCGCGTACATGAAGAAGATCCACACGCTGGTGCGCTACCTCGACATCTGCGACGGCAACATGCAGGAAGGCTCGTTCCGCTGCGACGCGAACGTCTCCGTGCGCCCGAAGGGCGCCGAGAAGTTCGGCACGCGCGCCGAGCTCAAGAACCTGAACTCCTTCCGCTTCGTCGAGAAGGCGATCAACCACGAGGTCGCGCGCCAGATCGACATCCTGGAGGGCGGCGGGGCGGTGGTGCAGGAAACGCGCCTCTACGACGCCGACAAGGACGAGACGCGCTCCATGCGCTCGAAGGAAGAGGCGAACGACTACCGCTACTTCCCGGACCCGGACCTGCTGCCGCTCGCGATCGACGACGCGATGATCGAGGCGGTACGCGCCACGCTGCCGGAGCTCCCGGACGAGAAGGCCGCGCGCTTCGTCGCCGACCACGGGCTCTCGGCCTACGACGCCGGCGTGCTCACAGCGAGCCGCGAGCTGGCCGACTACTACGAGACCGTGGTGAAGGGCCTGGGCGGCGGCCAGTACAAGCTCGCGGCCAACTGGGTCATGGGCGACCTCTCCGGCGCGCTCAACAAGGACGGCCTCGACGTCGCGCAGAGCCGCGTCGCCGCCCCGGCGCTCGCCCAGCTCCTCGCGCGCATCACCGACAACACGATCTCCGGCAAGATCGCCAAGGAGGTCTTCGAGGCGATGTGGACCGAGGGCCGCGGCGCGGATGAGATCATCGACGCGAAGGGCCTCCGGCAGATCACCGACACCTCGGCGATCGAGCAGGCCATCGACGAGGTCATGGCGAAGAACCCGCAGCAGCTCGCCGACTACCGTTCCGGCAAGGACAAGCTGTTCGGCTTCTTCGTCGGCCAGGTGATGAAGGCCACCCAGGGCAAGGCAAATCCGGCCCAGCTGAACGAGCTCTTGAAGCGCAAGCTGGCCGGCTGAGGAGCAGCACCATGACCGTGATCCGCGAGGGCGATTTCGTGCAGAGCGTCGCCGACGCGCTGCAGTTCATTTCCTATTACCACCCGGTCGACTACATCGAGCACCTCGGGCGGGCGTACGAGCGCGAGCAGAACCCGGCGGCGAAGGACGCCATCGCGCAGATCCTCACGAATTCCCGCATGTGCGCCGAGGGTCACCGCCCGATCTGCCAGGACACGGGCATCGTCAACATGTTCCTCAAGGTGGGCATGGACGTGCGCTGGGAGACGCGTCGCAGCCTGTCCGAGATGATCAACGAGGGCGTCCATCGCGCCTACGAGTTCCCGGACAACCGCCTGCGCGCGTCGGTCGTCGACGACCCGGTCTTCGCGCGCAAGAACACGCGCGACAACACGCCGGCCGTGTTCCACGTCGAGCTGGTGCCGGGCGACACCGTCGAGGTGACCGTTGCGGCCAAGGGCGGCGGCTCGGAGAACAAGTCGAAGTTCGTGATGCTGAACCCGAGCGACTCGCTCGAGGAATGGGTGCTGAAGACCGTGCCCACGATGGGCGCCGGCTGGTGCCCGCCCGGGATGCTGGGCATCGGCATCGGAGGCACCGCCGAGAAGGCCATGCTGCTCGCCAAGGAAGCGCTCATGGACCCGGTCGACATGCACGAGCTCATCGAGCGTGGCCCGTCGAACAAGCTCGAGGAGCTGCGCATCTCGCTCTACGAGAAGGTCAACGCGCTCGGCATCGGCGCGCAGGGCCTCGGCGGGCTCACGACCGTGCTCGACGTGAAGATCCGCACCTACGCGACGCACGCGGCCTCCAAGCCGGTCGCGATGATCCCGAACTGCGCGGCCACGCGGCATGCGCACTTCGTGCTCGACGGTTCGGGCCCCGCGGTGCTCGAACCGCCGTCGCTCGAGCACTGGCCCAAGGTGACCTGGAGTGCCGGTACGGGCTCGCGCCGGGTGAACCTCGATACGCTCACGCGCGAGGAAGTGCAGAGCTGGAAGCCGGGGGAGACGCTCTTGCTCAACGGCAAGATGCTCACGGGGCGCGACGCCGCGCACAAGCGCATCGCCGACCTCTTCGCGAGCGGGCAGAAGCTGCCGGAGGGCGTGGATTTCACGAACCGGGTGATCTACTACGTCGGCCCGGTGGACCCGGTGCGCGACGAGGTCGTGGGACCCGCGGGCCCGACCACCGCCACGCGCATGGACAAGTTCACCGACATGATGCTCGAGAAGACGGGCCTGATCGCGATGGTCGGCAAGTCCGAGCGCGGCCCGGTCGCCATCGAGTCCATCCGCAAGCACAAGGCGGCGTACCTCATGGCCGTCGGCGGCGCCGCGTACCTCGTCTCGAAGGCCATCCGTTCGTCGCGCGTCGTCGCGTTCGGCGATCTCGGCATGGAGGCGATCTACGAGTTCGACGTGAAGGACATGCCCGTGACCGTGGCTGTGGATTCGAGCGGCACGTCGGTGCACCACACGGCGCCGGCCGTCTGGGCCGAGAAGATCCGCACGCTCGACATCCCGGTGCGCGTCGCCTGAGATGCAGCAGACGGACTCGCTCCGCCGCTTCGTCTTCGAGCGCTACCCGTTTCGCGGCCAGCTCGTGCACCTCGGGCCGGCCTGGGCCGCGATGATGGAGCACCACGACTACCCGGACCACGTGCGCGACAGCCTCGGCGAGGCGGTGGCTGCGGCCGCGCTGCTCTCGTCCACGCTCAAGTACGAAGGTCTCCTGTCGCTGCAGCTGCGCGGCGAGGGCCCCATGCACCTCATGCTGGTCGAGTGCACGGACGGTCTCGCGATGCGCGCCGTCGCGCGGTTCCGTGATGTGCCCGACACGCGCGACCTGCGCGAGCTGTCGGGCAATGGGACGCTCACGGTGACGATCGAGAGCGCCAACGCGGCGAACCGCTACCAGGGCATCGTTCCGCTCGCCGGTGCCTCCATGAGCGATTGCCTGCGCGCGTACTTCGAGCAGTCCGAGCAACTGCCGACCCGTCTCTGGCTGCACGCGGACGGCGACAGCGCGAGCGGGCTGCTGCTGCAGCGCCTGCCCGTGACTTCACGGCCGGCCGGTGTCACCGAGTCCGGCGCCGGCGGCGTTGCCGAGCATGAGATCGAGGATGCCTGGCGCCGCGTTCAGCTCGTCGCGGACACGGTCACGCCCGGCGAGCTTGCGGGGCTCGAGGACCGCGACCTGCTGCGCCGGCTGTTCGCGGAAGACGACGTGCGCATGTTCCGCTCGGCACCGGTGTTCTTCCGCTGCCGCTGCTCGCGCGAGCGTGTGAGCAACATGCTGAAGTCACTCGGCCGCGAAGAGGTCGACTCCGTGCTCGCGGAGTTCGGGCAGGTCGAAGTGCGCTGCGAATTCTGCAGCCGCGCCTACCGATTCGATGCCGTGGATTGCGTGGCCCTGTTCGCCGGCGAAGCCCCGCGCGGCGCAGGCGGGACCGGCGTGCACTGACCGGCCGGCGGCCGATCGGGCCAGCCGCGGCCGGTCACGGCTGCCGCTACGAGTCCCTCAGGGTCTTGGCCAGCTGCTGCAGGATCACGACCATCGCTCCCGCGGTCATGCCGAGCATGAGGACGCCGCACAAGGCCTCGAGCGGACCGAGCAGCTTCCAGTCCTTGCCCATGACGATGTCACCGTAGCCGAGCGAGGCGTAGTTGACGGCGGAGTGATAGACCGCCTCGTAGGATTCGTCGAATTCCCCGAGCGCCATGAAGACCAGGCCCCACAGGACGACCTGCAGGACCGTGCCCAGCATCATGGCCAGCATCACGATCAGTACGGGGCCGAGGCCGAGGCCGAAGCCGGATCGGGCGATGGCCGCCTCCGAGCGCCGCACGTAGTAGCGGATGCCCCAGAAGGTGAACCACGCCTGCAGGAGCAGGCAGACCAGCACGATCGGCAGGCCGACCAGCAGGTTACGCAGGATCATGCGATTTCCTCCAGGGCTTTGCTTCGTTGGCACCCGTCTGCAGTCGCGACTCGCGCCAGTGCTCGAGCGCCCAGACCGCAGCCCACGCGTAGAGCGCCACGCAGACGAACAGCAGGGTTCGGACGGTGGCCGCCTGTGCGACGCTCTTGCCGCTCGCGCTGTCCTCGATCGCCGGCCCGAGCAGGATTAGCGCCGTGATCAGCCCGTTGCTCCAGTACGAGGGCCGGAATCGCGTCCGGCGCGCGCCGAACATCCCCGATCCGGTCCACAGGGCCGCCGCCGCCATCCAGAGCGACAGCATCCACAGGTTGGGAAGCAACGACAGGCCGAGCCAGACGCACGCAGCGATCAGCGCCCCGAGGACCGTGGATCCGACGAGTTCGCGGCCAGCGGACCGCGCATTCGTTTCCCCAGCCTGCTGTCCGAGCGTCACCGTCTTCATCACTGCGGCGAGGTACAGCGACGGGTTCGTCAGTGCGAGCACGAACACCGGCATGACGATGACGACGGCACGCAGCGCGAGCCATCTCGCGCCGTCCTCGTCCATCGCGCGTAAGGCGTGCGCCCCGCCCGGCTCCGCCGGCGGGTCAGGAAAGAATGCGTGCGACGAGCCCGCGACGAGCGTCCCGACGACGATGCCGGTAGCCAGCGACAGGCCGAGCTGCCCGACCAGCGCCTGGTCGGCGACACCCGCCACCGGCATCAGCGCGAACGAGATCACGAGCACCATCGTCAGAGGGTTGGCCCGGCGCAGTCCTCCATAGAAGACGACGAACAGCACCGTCGCCGTGAGCAGCACGCCGCTCACCGCGTAGTTCTCGAGCAGCGGCACCATCAGTACGCCGGCGGTGACGAGCGCCGCGAACGCCAGCGCGACGACGGCCCCCTTGGCCAGCGGCATGGGTGGCCCCGGCCTGGACAGCACGAGCACGCTCATCACGCAGACGACGAACGGCAGGGTGAGCGCGAACCCGTAGGCGACCAGCACGGCGACACCGAGGCCGATGGACAGCCGCAGGGTGGCCTTGTCGGAGCGATGCAGCATCGCCGCTCAATAGAGGTAGGACAGCCAGCTCTTGACACGGATGTACGCCGCGCCGAGCAGGTTCATGACTGGATGACGCCCCGTGTAGACCAGTACCTCGGCCTGGCCGCCGACGCGCGCCACGTGCAGCCGCGACTGCTCGGCCGGATCGAACTCGATGTGCACGGGAATGCGCTGCGCCTGCCGCAACCAGTCCCGGTTGTTCTGCACCGCCGGCAGCGCCCCGGGCGGAGACGATTGACCACTGTCGACGCCGCCGCCGACGCTGCGGACGCGCCCCTTGAGAATCTCGCCCGGCAGCACGTCGAGCGCGATCGCGACCTCGTCACCCGGATCGATGTGGCCGAGGTTGTTCTCGGTCAGGTCGGCGCTGATCCAGCGGTCGTGATTCGCGATCAAGGTCATGACGGGAGCGCCCGCCTGCGCGAAATTGCCCACGTCCACCTGCAGGTCCGTCACGGTGCCTGCCGCGGGCGCGACGACTCGCGTTCGCGCAACGTCGAGCGCGGCCTTCTCGACCGCCGAACGGGCACTTTGCAGTTGGGTATTGTCCTCGCCGGGGGTGCCGGCCGCTTCTTCCGCCTTGCGCAGGTCGGCCTCCGCACGCGTGACCTTGCTCAGTGCTTCATCCCGCGTGGACTGCGCAATCTCGAGCCGGCGCACCGAGATGGCGCCCGGGTCCTCCTTGTGCAGCCTTTCCTGGCGGCTGGCGTCCTTGTCCGCCATTGCGTAATTCGCCTCGGCGGCGCGTAGCGATGCCTTCGCGGCGTCCACGCCCGCGGCCGCGGCGTTCACCGAGCTGCGCACGGACTCGTAGTCTGATTTCGCGCGCGCCAGTGCGATCTCGTATTGCGCCGGGTCGATGTCGAACAGCGGCTGCCCCTGCGAGACGTCGTCGTCGTTGCGGATGTGGACCTTCAGGACGCGGCCCGAGACCTCGGCTGCGACCGGCACGACGAAGGCCTCGATGCGCGCCTGCGATGTGTAGGGCGTGAGGCGGTCGCCGACGAAGTACAGGGCGAGGGTGCCGAGGATCAGCGCCGCGACCACGCTGGCACCGATGCGGGTGCCCCGGCCGGCGGGTGCCGAACGGTCTGGATCGTCCGGCG
>JBBIVG010000207.1:0-6381 GCA_037439865.1 Nevskiaceae bacterium | reverse complement strand
CCGGCAGCGGCGGCGGGGCGAAGGCGAAGGCGAAGGCATCCTTGATCTGGAAGAACGCCGCCGTCGCACGGGCTGCCACGGCGTCCACGCTCTGCTCCGGCGTGTTGCGCTCGGACCAGTCCTTGAGGTTGATCCACGCGATGCCCGTGTTCTGGCCGCTGCCGCCGAAACTGAAGCCCTGCACGGTGAAGACCGACTTCACGGCCGACTCGGCCATGAAGTGCTTCTCGACGGCCTCGAGCGCCTTCATCGTTCGCTGCTGGGTCGCACCGACCGGCCCGATCACCTGGGCCATCATCCAGCCCTGGTCTTCCGCGGGCAGGAACGCAGTCGGCAGGCGCACGAACAGCACGGCCATGAGCGCGCCCATGGCCAGGAACACCGCGAGCCACCGCTTCGGGCGCGACAGGATGTTGCGCACGCCCTCCCGGTAACGCGAGCTGCCGCTCTCGAACCTGCGGTTGAAGCCGCCGAAGAAACCGCCCTTGGCGTGGTGGGCATCCGCGTCCGCAGGCTTGAGCAGGGTCGCGCACAGCGCCGGGGTGAGCACGAGCGCGACCAGCACCGACAACCCCATCGCCGAGACGATCGTCGCAGAGAACTGCCGGTAGATGACGCCCGTCGAGCCCGTGAGGAAGGCCATCGGCACGAACACGGCGGCGAGCACGAGGCCGATGCCGACCAGCGCCCCGGTGATCTGGTCCATCGACTTGCGCGTCGCCTCGACGGGCCCCAGTTGTTCCTCGTGCATGACGCGCTCGACGTTCTCGACGACCACGATGGCATCGTCCACGAGGAGGCCGATGGCCAGCACCATCGCGAACATGGTCAGCATGTTCACGGAGTAGCCGAGCGCCGCGAGTACCGCGAAGGTGCCGAGCAGCACCACCGGCACGGCGATCGTCGGGATCAGCGTGGCCCGGAAGTTCTGCAGGAACAGGTACATCACCAGGAACACCAGGCCGATCGCCTCGAGCAACGTCAGGATCACGCCCTCGATTGCGATGCGCACGAAGGGGGTGGTGTCGAACGGCACGACGGCCTTGAGGCCCGGTGGGAAGGCGAGTTTCAGCTGCTCGAGCGTGGCCTCCACGGCGCGTGCGGTCTCGAGCGCGTTGGCGCCCGCAGTGAGCGATATGGCGATGCCGCTTGCCGGCTGGCCGTTGTAGCGGCTGATGAAGCTGTAGTCCGCGGCGCCGAGCTCGACGCGTGCGACGTCGCCGAGCGTCAGCGTGGAGCCGTCGGGATTGCCGCGCAGGACGATCGCGCGGAACTGCTCGGGCTTCTGCAGGCGACCCTGTGCGGTGATCGCGGCGTTCAACTGCTGCCCGGGGACCGCGGGCGTGCCACCAAGCTGGCCGATGGCCACCTGCTGGTTCTGGGCGCGGATCTGCGCGATGACGTCGTCCGGAGTCAGCCGATACGTCTCGAGCTTGCCCGGGTCGAGCCAGATGCGCATCGCGTAGCGCGTGCCGAAGGCCTGTACGTTGCCCACGCCCTGCACGCGCGCCAGCGGATCGACGACGTTGGCGGCCACGAAGTCCGCGATGTCGTCCTCGCCCATGCTGCCGTCTTCGGAGACGAAGCCGACGACCATGAGGAACGCAGAGTTCGTCTTGCTGACGTTGATGCCCTGCTGCTGGACGATCTGCGGCAGCAGGGGCGTGACGAGCTGCACCTTGTTCTGCACCTGGACCTGGGCGATGTCCGGGTTCGTCCCGCTCTCGAACGTGAGCATCACGCTCGCCTCGCCGCTCGACTCGCTGGTCGAGGACATGTAGAGCAGGCCGTCGAGCCCCTTCATGCCCTGCTCGATGATCTGGGTGACGGACTCCTCGACGACCCTGGCGGACGCCCCGGGGTAGCCCGTGGAGACGATGACGGTCGGCGGCACCACGTCGGGGTAGCGGGCGACCGGAAGGCGCGTGAGCGCGATCGCGCCCGCGATCATGACGATGATCGCGAGCACCCAGGCGAAGATGGGGCGGTCGATGAAGAAACGTGGCATGGCGTGCCGCTACTTCCCGTCCGGCGCAGCGCCAGTTGCGGCCGGTTGCGCCGCGGGAGTGGGTGCGGTCCCGGCTTCAGTGGCCTGCACCGGCATGCCGGGCTGGATCTTCTGCAGTCCTTCCACGATCACGCGATCGCCCGCCGCGAGCCCGCTGTCCACCAGCCACTTGTCGCCGATGGCCCGGCTCACCTGGACCGCACGCTGCGCGACCTTGCCGTCCGGACCCACGACGAGGGCCGTCGCGCTGCCGCGTGGATCGCGTGCGATGCCCTGCTGGGGTGCGAGCAACCCGTTGGTGCGCACGCCGCTCGCGATCACGGCGCGTACATACATGCCCGGGAGCAGGGTGTGTTCGGGATTCGGCACCTGCACCCGCAGCAGGTAGCTGCCCGTGGTCGGGTCCACGGTGATGTCGGAAAACTCGAGCGTGCCATCGTGCGCGTAGCGCGTGCCGTCCTCGAGCAGGATGGCGACGGGCATCGATTTCCCGTCCTGCAGCTTGCCGGCGGCGACGTCCTTGCGCAGCTGCAGGAACTCGGCGCTCGGCTGGGTGAGGTCCACGTACATCGGGTCGAGCTTCTGGATCGTCGCAAGGGGCGCGTCCTGGTCGGCCGTCACGAGCGCGCCTTCCGTCACGGACGACTTTCCGATGCGGCCCGCGATCGGCGCGATGATGCGCGCATGTTCGAGGACGACGCCGGCCGCAGTGAGCGCCGCCCGGGCTGACTCGACGTCCGCCTCCGCCTGATGCAGCGCGGCGACGTTGTTGTCGTTGTCCTGCGCGCTCACGAGCCCGGTCTTCACCAGCTCGGCTGAGCGCTTGGCGCGAAGGCGGGCCGCGTCGGCCGCCGCATCGGCGCGTGCCAGCGCGGCCTTGGCCACGCCGTAGTCGGCGCGGTAGGTCGCGTCGTCGAGCTGGTAGAGCGGCTGGCCGGCCTCGACCCAGGCGCCCTCCTTGAAGAGGCGCTGCTTGACGATACCGCTCACCTGCGGCCGCACCTCCGCAACGAGGAAGGCGTTCGCACGGCCGGGGAGTTCCCGCGTCAAAGCGACGGTCTCTGCCTTCAGCGTCACCACCGTGACGGGCATGGCGCCCGGCCCCTGCGGAGGGCCACCGGTCTTGCGTCCGCAGCCGGCGACGGCGAGGGTGCCCAGGGGCAATGCCAATAAGGCTACGCGGAGCCAGGCGCCGCTGCGTTGCATTCGTTCAACCTCGAGTCGCGGCCCGGACACGCCGGGGGAGGCGGGTCGCGGGCAGTGCGGTATTGGAAATGAGAGCGCGCATCCTTGACGGCGGGCGGCGCGGTGTCAATTCCGGGTCGTGGCCGGGCATTGGCGCCATAGCACCGGATTGCCGCGCGGACCCGCCCCGGTCCAATATCGCCCGATTGCCGGGCCCATTGACGGAGAGGAGCGACCCATCGACAGCCAAGCGCTCGTGAAGGCGGGAACTTCTGCATTTCAGTCCGGCGATGCGGCGACGGCGTGCCGCCACTTCGAGGCCCTGGTGGAGGCCGGCCAGGGCGGCGTACCGGCCTGCCTGGGACTCGCTGCCGCCTGCCAGAGGCTGGGTGACCTGCCGGCGGCGCAGCGCGCGCTCGATCGCGCCCTCGCGCTCGAGCCACGCAACCTGCAGGCGCTGCTCATGAAAGGCGATTGCCTGTCGGCGACCGGGGACACGCGCGGCGCCACCGCCTTCTACAAAGCTGCGGTCACGCTCGGCTCGCAACTGCGAAACCTCCTGCCAGCCCTGGTGGAAGCACTACGTCGCGCGGCCGCGGCATCCCAGGAGACGGGTGCACAGGTGGAGGCGCACCTGCGCAGTCGCCTCGCGGAGTCAGGATACGACGAGAGGACGTCCAGCCCGCGCTTCACCGAATCGCTCGACCTGCTGACGGGCCGCAAGCGGCTCTACCTGCAGCAGCCTCGAGTCTATTTTTTCCCGGGTCTGCCGCAGGTCCAGTTCTACCCGCGCGAGATGTTTCCGTGGCTCGACGCGGTCGAGGCTGCCACGGAAGAGATCTGCGAGGAAGCGACAGCCGTCCTGCGCGCCGACGCGGGCCTGGTGCCTTACCTGCAGTCGAGCCCCAACGCGCCACTCACTAATGACGCCACGCTATTCGACAACCGCGACTGGAGCGCTTACTTCCTCTACAAGGCGGGGGAGGTCGTCGAGGAGAACGCAGCGCGCTGCCCACGCACCATGCAGGTGCTGGAAAGTGTTCCGTTCCCGCGAGTCCGGGGGCGCGACCCGATGGCGCTCTTCTCCGTCCTGAAACCCGGGGTCCGGATCCCGCCCCACCACGGCTTTCTGAACACGCGCCTGATCTGCCACCTGCCGCTGATCGTGCCGCCCGGGTGCTACCTGCGGGTCGGCAACGATCAACGCGAGTGGCGGAAAGGCCAGGCGTGGGCATTCGACGACTCGATCGAGCACGAGGCGTTCAACCCGAGCGGCGAGACGCGGGTCATCCTGCTGTTCGACATCTGGCGGCCCGAACTGTCGGAAGAGGATCGTCGCCTCGTCGCTGCGGTCCTCGAAGCGATGGACTCATTTAGCCCGGGACCGCGGGTCGAGTGGTCGGCCTGAGCACGCCTCTGGATTGTTCTGGAATTCAAAACTAAGTTGCCAGAATAATCCTATTTATCTGTTCAATGATCGCGCGTAGCTTGGTCCCCGTAGCGAACGGAGGATCAAGCCATGTTCACCTGCAATGAATCGGATCGCTTCCTTTCGAAGGTGCTCGCCGGCCTGATGATCGCGGTCACGATGGCCGTCGGGTGCTCGCCCACGCGGTTGCCGGCTCCCAGGCGTTCATCTGAGAGCGAGGCCGCGGTTCGTCAGCCGACGCGAACGACGAGCTTGCCCTGCACCCGGCCCGAGCGCGACCGTTCGATGGCTTCGGCGGCGCGCTCGAGCGGGTACTCGGCTTCGACGTGACAGCGCAGCTGACGGGAACGGACGCTCTCCAGCAGTTCGTCCATGATCCTCCTGCTCGGCCCGATCATGACGCCGTGACGGTGCACTCGCCCGATGGCATTCGTGAGCGGATCGAGCAGGAACGTCAGGGCATCCGGCAGGGTGGTGGCGTAATGGCCGCCGCTCCGGAGAAGGCGGCGATGGGCTCGCCGCGGGAGATTCGGCACGCAGTCGAACACGGCATCGAATCCCGACGGCCACTCGCCCACGGGGGAGCGCCGGTAGTCGATGAATTCATCGACGCCGAGCGCGCGAACGAATTCCTCACGAGCCCCGCTGGCGACGGCAGTGACGCGCGCGCCGCGTACCTTGGCCAGCTGGACCGCGACGTGACCCACGCCGCCTGCGGCTCCGTTCACCAGCACGTGCGACCCGCTTTGGGTCTGGGTCAGGTCGCAGAGCGTGACGGCCGTGGTTCCCACGCAGGCGAGCGCTGCGGCGTCGCGGAACGCGAGATCGTCCGGCAACGCGAAGACGTAGTCGCACGGCACGGGGCAAAGTTCGGCGAACGTCCCCTGGGTGCGTTTGAAAGGGTCGATGAAACCCCACACGCGATCCCCCGGCCGGAAGCCGTTCGCGCCGGCACCGACCGCAGCGACTTCACCGGCAAAATCGCTGCCCATCGTGCGCGGCAGGCCGCCTTTCACCAGCAACCGGAACTTTCCCCCCGCGATCTTCCAGTCCACCGGGTTCAGGCTGGCGCAGTGGACCCGGACCAGCACCTCCCCGTCGCCGGGAACGGGGGCTGGGACCTCCTCGAGGCGCGGGCCGGCGGTTGCAGCGATGGAGTGGTAGCGGAAAGCGCGCATGCGAAAATGCTCCGATGCCACCGGACGCAGATCGGTCGCGCGCGATGCTGCCACAGAGCCGGCCAACTGTCGCCTCGCTGCGGCGGGCGTTCATTGCCGGGGTCGTCGTGGCGTTGGCTGCGTGCGGGCCCCGGCAGACTCCCGAGGCGCAGGTGCGGGCCGTGGTCGCGCAGGCCGAGCACGCGGCAGAGGCCCGCGACCTGTCGGGGATCATGGACTTCGTGTCCGCGGACTACCGCGACGAACAGGGCAACGGGACTGCCGAGCTGAAGCAGTACCTGCGCGGGTATCTCATCGCACACCAGTCGGTCCACCTGCTGGTGAAGGTGAATTCGGTCGAGTTCCCGTACCGTGACCTGGCGAAGCTCGGCTTGACGCTCGGCGCGCTCGGTCGGGAGAGCGGTGCCGCGACGGCGTTCGACGTTGCCGCCGACGTGTACGACGTGGAACTCGAGCTCCGGCTCGAGGGCGGCGAATGGCGGGCGACCCGCGCCCGCTGGCGCCCCGCCTCGGAAGGCTAGGGTGCCAGGGGTCGTCGGTCAGAAGGAGTACTTCGACGTCAGCTGCAGGCGGGTCAGGCT
>JBBIVG010000206.1:0-6382 GCA_037439865.1 Nevskiaceae bacterium | reverse complement strand
TGACGAAGGACGACACCGTGATCCTGGCCTCGGAGGCCGGCGTGCTCGACGTGCCGCCCGCGGACGTGGTGCGCAAGGGCCGCCTGCAGCCGGGCAAGATGTTCCTGGTCGACACCGCGCAGGGCCGCATCGTCGAGGACGAGGAAATCAAGCGCTCGCTCGCCTCCGCCCGCCCCTACCGCGACTGGCTGAACCAGTACCTGATCCACGTCGACGACCTGCCGCAGCCGCCGGAGATGCCGCAGCCCGACCCGGACTCGCTGCTGCAGCGCCAGGTCGCGTTCGGCTACACGTTCGAGGACCAGCGCATCGTGCTCACGCCGATGGCGCGCGACGGCGTCGAGGCGACGGGCTCGATGGGCAACGACACGCCGCCGGCGGTGCTGTCGTCGAAGCCGCGCCTGCTCTACGACTACTTCAAGCAGCTGTTCGCGCAGGTCACGAACCCGCCGATCGACTGCATCCGCGAGGAGATCATCACCTCCGCCGAGACGCGCCTCGGCTCCGAGGGCAACCTGCTCAATCCGCAGCCCTCCGACTGCCGCCGCGTCGAGCTCAAGTGGCCGATCATCACCAACGAGGAATTCGCGCGGCTGCGCCGCATGGACCTGCCGAGCCTGCGCGTCGGCGTGCTGCCGATCCTGTTCCGCGTGAGCCGCGGCGAGAAGGGCCTCGTCAAGTCGATGGAAGAGCTGCGCCTGATGGCGCGCCGCCTGATCGAGGAGGAAGAGGTCAACGTCATCATCCTCAGCGACCGCGGCGTGAACAAGGACTTCGCGCCCGTGCCCGCGCTGATGGCCGTGGCCGGCCTGCACCACTACCTGATCCGCGAGGGCCTGCGCACGCGCGTCAGCCTCGTGATCGAGACCGGCGAGGCGCGCGAGGTGCACCACTTCTCGCTGCTCATCGGCTACGGCGTGAGCGCGGTCAACCCGTACCTCGCCTTCGAGACGATCGACCACATGATCCACGAGGGGCTGCTGCCGGGCGTCGACTACAAGACGGCCTGCAAGAACTTCGTGAAGGCCGCGTCCAAGGGCGTGATCAAGGTTGCCTCGAAGATGGGCATCTCCTCGCTGCAGAGCTACCGCGGCGCGCAGGTGTTCGAGGCGATCGGCCTGCGCCAGGACGTGATCGACGAGTACTTCAGCTGGACGGCCTCGCGCGTCGGCGGCATCGGCACCGACGTGATCGCGAACGAGGTGCTGCTGCGCCACAGCGCGGCCTTCGCCGAGCGTGCTGCGCCGCGGCACGCGCTGCCCGTCGGCGGCCAGTACCAGTGGCGCGCCGAGGGCGAGCACCACCTGTTCAACCCGGAGAGCATCCACCGGCTGCAGAAGGCGGTGCGCACCGGCAGCTACGCGACCTTCAAGTCGTACTCGCAGCTGATCAACGACCAGTCGACCCAGCTCGCGACGCTCCGCGGCCTGCTCGAGTTCAAGCCGTCCGACGCGGTCCCGCTCGAGGAAGTGGAGCCGGTCGAGGCGATCATGAAGCGCTTCAAGACGGGCGCCATGTCCTACGGCTCGATCAGCAAGGAGGCGCACGAGACGCTCGCGATCGCGATGAACCGCATCGGCGGCAAGTCGAACACCGGCGAGGGCGGCGAGGACCCGGAGCGCTACGATCCGCTGCCGAACGGCGACTCGAGGAACTCCGCGATCAAGCAGGTGGCCTCCGGCCGCTTCGGCGTGACGAGCGAGTACCTCGTCAGCGCCCGCGAGATCCAGATCAAGATGGCGCAGGGCGCGAAACCCGGCGAGGGCGGGCAGCTGCCCGGCACGAAGGTGTACCCGTGGGTGGCGAAGACCCGCCACACGACGGCGGGCGTGGGACTCATCTCCCCGCCGCCGCACCACGACATCTACTCGATCGAGGACCTCGCCGAGCTCATCCACGATCTCAAGAACGCGAACCGCCGCGCCCGCATCAGCGTCAAGCTCGTGGCGGAAGTCGGGGTGGGCACGGTCGCGGCCGGCGTCGCCAAGGCCCACGCCGACGTGGTGCTGGTGAGCGGCTACGACGGCGGCACGGGCGCCTCGCCGCAGACGTCGATCACGCACGCGGGCCTGCCCTGGGAGCTCGGCCTCGCCGAGACCCACCAGACGCTCGTGCTCAACAACCTCCGCAGCCGCGTGGCCGTGGAGACGGACGGCCAGCTGAAGACGGGCCGCGACGTGGCGATCGCCGCGCTGCTCGGCGCCGAGGAGTTCGGCTTCGCGACGGCGCCCCTCGTGGCCACGGGCTGCATCATGATGCGCGTGTGCCACCTGAACACCTGCCCCGCCGGCGTGGCGACGCAGGACCCGCGGCTGCGCGAGAAGTTCAAGGGCAAGCCCGAGCACGTGGTCAACTTCATGCGCTTCATCGCCGAGGAGCTGCGCGAGATCATGGCGCAGCTCGGCTTTCGCACCGTCGAGGACATGGTGGGGCGCGTCGACAAGCTCGAGCCGCGTCGCGCCATCGAGCACTGGAAGGCGAAGGGCCTGGACTTCACCAACCTGCTCTACACGCCGGAAGTCGACCCCGACTGGGGCCGCTACTGCCAGGACGAGCAGGATCACGGGCTCGAGAAGTCGCTCGACGTCACGACTTTGCTCGACCTCTGCAGGCCCGCGATCGAGCGCGGCGAGGAAGTGGTCGCGGAACTCCCGATCCGCAACGTCAACCGCGTGGTGGGCACGATCACGGGCAGCGAGATCACGCGCAAGTACGGCGCGAAGGGCCTGCCCGAGGATACGATCCGGCTGCATTTCCGCGGCTCGGCCGGACAGAGCTTCGGCGCGTTCGTCCCCCGCGGGATGTCCCTGTCGCTCGAGGGCGACGCCAACGACTACGTCGGCAAGGGGCTGTCGGGCGGCAAGCTCGCCGTGTTCCCGCCGCGCGAGTCCACGTTCCCGGCGGAGGACAACATCATCGTCGGCAACGTCGCGCTCTATGGCGCGACGAGTGGCCATGCGTTCATCCGCGGCATGGCCGGCGAACGCTTCTGCGTGCGCAACAGCGGCGTGAACGCGGTCGTCGAGGCCGTCGGCGACCACGGCTGCGAGTACATGACCGGCGGCCGGGTCGTGGTGCTCGGTCCGACCGGCCGCAACTTCGCGGCCGGCATGTCGGGCGGCATCGCCTACCTGCTCGACGAGAAGGGCGACGCCGCGGGCCGGATCAACACGCAGATGGTGGAACTCGAGCGGCTCGCGGACCCCGAGGAAATCACCGGGGTGCGCCGGCTCGTCGAGCGGCACCTCGAGCACACCTCGAGCGACAAGGCCCGCCAGGTGCTCGACGCCTGGGACGAGATGGTGACCAAGTTCGTGAAGGTCATTCCGCGCGACTACAAGCGCATGCTCGAAGCCATCGCGCGCGCCGAGGAGCAGGGACTCGTCGGTGACGAGGCGATCATGATGGCCTTCGAGGAGAACGCCCGCGACCTCTCGCGCGTCGGGGGCAACTGAGCGCACAGACGATCGGGACGAGGAAGATGGGAAAGCCAACGGGATTCATCGAGTACCTGCGGGAGCTGCCGGTGGACCGCGCCCCGCTGTCGCGCATCGGGGACTGGAAGGAGTTCCACCCGCACCTCGAGGAGAAGCGGCTGCGCCAGCAGGGCGCGCGCTGCATGGACTGCGGCGTGCCCTTCTGCCACACGGGCAAGCTGATCAGCGGCATGGCCTCCGGCTGCCCGATCAACAACGTGATCCCGGAGTGGAACGACCTCGTCTATCGTGGCCTCTGGCGCGAGGCGCTCGACCGGCTGCACATGACGAACAACTTCCCCGAGTTCACGGGGCGCGTGTGCCCGGCGCCATGCGAGGGCTCGTGCGTGCTCGGCATCAACGAGCCGCCGGTCACGATCAAGAACATCGAGGCGGAGATCATCGACCGCGGCTGGGACGAGGGCTGGGTGCTGCCCGAGGCGCCGAAGGTGCGCACCGGCAGGAAGGTCGCCGTCATCGGCTCGGGGCCGGCCGGCCTCGCCGCGGCCGCCCAGCTCAATCGCGCGGGACACCAGGTGACGGTCCTCGAGCGCGACGATCGGCCGGGCGGTCTGCTGATGTACGGCATCCCGAACATGAAGCTCGACAAGCGCGAGACCGTCCTGCGCCGCATCGAGCTCATGGAGCAGGAAGGCATCAAGTTCCTGTGCAATGCCAACGTGGGCGAGAACGTCGAGGCGCAGCTGCTGCTGCGCGACTTCGACGCCACGGTGATCTGCACGGGCGCGACGCAGCCACGTGACCTCCCCATCGAGGGTCGCGGCCTCGGGGGCGTGCACTTCGCGATGGAGTACCTCACCGCGAGCACGAAGGCGCTCCTCGACGGCGGCCCGGACGCGAGCCCGATCCAGGCCCGCGGCAAGGACGTCGTCGTGATCGGCGGCGGCGACACCGGCACCGACTGCGTCGGCACGGCGATCCGCCAGGGCTGCCGCAGCCTCGTGCAGATCGAGATCATGGCGCGGCCCCCGCTCGAGCGTGCGGCCGACAATCCCTGGCCGGAATGGCCGAAGGTCTACAAGCTCGACTACGGCCAGGAAGAAGCCGCCGCGAAGTTCGGCTCCGACCCGCGCGTGTACCTGACGACCGTGAAGAAGTTCGTCGGCGACCCGTCGGGCCGGCTCCGGGAACTCGTGACCGTGCAGGTGAAATGGGAGCGCAACGACAAGGGGCAGTTCGTCCCGGTCGAGGTGCCTGGCACCGAGCAGGTGCGGCCGGCACAGCTCGCGCTGCTGGCGATGGGTTTCCTCGGCCCCGAGCAGCCGCTGCTCAAGGAACTCAGCGTCGAGTGTGATGCGCGCAGCAACGTCAAGGCCGGGCACGGTCGCTACGCGACGAACCTGAAGGGCGTGTTCGCCGCGGGCGATTGCCGCCGCGGCCAGAGCCTCGTAGTCTGGGCGATCAACGAGGGCCGCGGCGCGGCCCGCGAGTGCGATCGCTACCTGATGGGGCGGACGGACCTGCCGTAAGAATTTGGGGACATTCTCCTATTTTCCTGGGGACGCGGCCGGTGCCGGTCCCGCGGAAAATAGGAGAATGTCCCCATTTCCTATTGCGCGGAGTAGACCTTTACGAGCTCGTAGAGGAAGTCGCGACCGTCGTAGAGCGACTGCACGCGAATGCGCTCGTTCAGCCCGTGGATCCCGCCGAGGTCCGGATCGAAGAACAGCACGCCGATGCCGTAGGTCGGGATGCCCGCGGCGCCGAGGAACTGCCCGTCCGTCGCGCCGGCCTGGAACAGCGGCAGCACCGGCACGCCCGGGAATATCTTCGCGGCCACCTGCTCGATCGGTCCCATGATCTCGGGCCTGAGCGGCGGGGCCTTGGCCATGGGCCCGCGGGTCTCGAGGGTCGTGACCTTGATCTCCGGGTCGGCCACCGCGCGTTCGAGGGCCTGGCGGACGTCCTCGAACGTCTGGTCCGGGTAAATCCGGCAATTGACGTTGGCGCGTGCCCGCTGCGGCAGCGCGTTGGTCGCGTGGCCGGCGTCCATCATCGTCGCGACACAGGTCGTGCGCAGCATCGCGTTCCATGTCGGGTCCTGCGTGATGGTCGCGACGGCCTGCGCGTCGGACGGGTTCTTCACCAGGTCGCGCATTGCCGCACCGGTCGCCCCGCCCTTGATGTCAGCCATGCGACTGAAGTACACGCGCGTCGTGTCGTTGAGGCGGATTGGGAATTCGTAGTTGCTCAAGCGCGTTAGTCCCGCGGCCAGCCGGTAGATCGCGTTGTCCTTCACCGGCCGCGAGCTGTGGCCGCCCGGGTTGCGCACCTCGAGCGAATAGTTCTGGCTCGCCTTCTCGCCCGCCTGCACCGTCAGCATGACGCGACGGCCCTGCTCGTCGAGCGTGCCCCACGCGCCTTCGTTGAGCGCGAATGCGGCGTCGATCAGGCCGCGCTGCTGCGTCGAGAGGTATTCCGCGCCGTTGAACGCGCCGCTGGTCTCCTCGCCGCAGGTGAGTGCCATCTTGACGGTACGGCGGGGTTTATAGCCGTCGTGCAGGAAGCGCACGAGCGTGTCCACCCAGATCGACGCCATCGCCTTGTCGTCGGCTACGCCGCGCGCGTAGAAGTAACCGTTCTCCTCGTAGAGCGTGAACGGGTCGCGCGTCCAGTCCTCGCGCTTCGCTTCGACGACGTCGAGGTGGGCGAGCAGCAGCATCGGTCGCTGCTCGCGTCCGTGCCCGGCAGGATCGCGACGAGCCCGCCCTCCTTCGGATGATCGGGCACGGTGAACAGGCGAATGTCTCCATCCGGCATCCCGGCTTTGCGCAGCCTGGCCGCCATCCTTTCCGCGGCCTCCGTGCAGTTGCCCGATGACAGCGTGGTGTTGGTCTCGACAAGCTCCTTGAAGAGCTCGCGGTACGCGACCAGGTCGGGCCGCA
>JBBIVG010000205.1:0-6383 GCA_037439865.1 Nevskiaceae bacterium | reverse complement strand
TACGCGGCCGTGAGCGGCACGCCGAACGCGGTCGAGCAGCGCAAGAGCAGCCACTCCCAGTTGCAGTGATGCGCAGCCAGCAGCATCACGCGCTTGCCGGACTTGAGTATGTCCTCGACGGCCTCCGGATTCTCGAAGCGAAGGCGCTCGACGAGGTCCGCCGGTTCGATACGCACACCGTGCACGGCTTCGGCGACGAGCTCGCCGAGATAGCCGTAGAAATCCCTGCCGATGCGGCCTCGCTCCGGCTCCGGGGCATCGGGCAGGCAGCGCGCGAGACCATCACGCACGAGCTGCGTCCGCCAGCCGAACAGGCGCGCCAGGAATGAAAGCGCGCCGAACACCGCGTACAGGATCGGCAGCGGCAGGAGCGAGATCGCGCGCAACACGGATCAGACGGTGCCGGAGGAGGGACTCGAACCCCCGACCCGCGCATTACGAATGCGCTGCTCTACCAACTGAGCTACTCCGGCGGGGAGGGGCGCGCAGTATACGGATTCGGCCCGTGGCCGGGAAGCTCTAGGCCTTCCGTCGCAGCCGGACCACCACCTCGACGTCCGCGACCTCCATGCCGGGGGGCAGCGGCGGCATCTTCGCGAACGAGAGCGCGTCGGGCGGGATGTCGATCATCTCGCCGGTCGCGAGGTCCTGGAAATGGTGGTGCGGCGTCATGGTGGAGTCGTAGACGCACCGCTCGGGATCGGCGTGGATCGGGCGCGCGAGGCCCTGCTCCACGAACAGCTTGAGCGTGTTGTAGACCGTCGCCTTCGAGACCCGGCCCGAGGACTGGCGCAGCGAGGCCAGGATCTGCTCGGCCGTCAGGTGGCAGGGGGACGTGAGCAGGAGTTCGGCAACGCGGACGCGCTGGGACGTGGGTCGGACGCCGCGCTGCTCGAGGATGGACCGGGCCCTCGCCGCGGCGCTGGTCGGGGCAGTTGGGGTCGACATGGGCCGGAATTATACGTCCGACCGGCCCGACACCCGAAATTTCCGCACGAATCCGCCAGTAATGCGCGGAGAACACGTACGCGCCGAGCCCTACCATCGGCTTCCCCAGAGCCTAAGGACCGGGCAAAGCCATGGAAGGGCCGCGCGGCTTCACCCTGCCGGAGTTCGCTTTCACGATCGCCATCGTCGCCGGGCTGGCCGGCTGGACGATCCCGACCTTCAGGGACATCCAGCGAAACGCCTTGCGCACGAGGGAGGTCAACGAGTTCGTGGAGGCAGTGCACCTCGCGCGCGGGGAGGCCATCAAGCGCAACGGAGTCGTCAGCCTCTGCCCGAGCTCGGGCACCGACGCCTGCGCGCCCTCGGGCACGCCGTGGGAGCGCGGCTGGATCGTCTTCGTCAACCTGGACCGCGACGCTCCAGCGGACCGCGATCCGGGCGAGGAACTCCTGCACATGCACGCGGGCTGGAAGGCCGGCCGCATCGTTGCCAACCGCTCGACGCTTTCCTTCCGGGCCTTCGGGCAGAGCGGCGTGACGGCGACCTTCGCATTCTGCGATGACCGGGGCAGCGCCGCGGCGCGCGCCGTGATCATCAGCCAGACGGGCCGACCGCGTGTATCGGATCGCAACGCGTCCGGATCCGCGCTCGCGTGCAACTGACATGTGCCGCCCCGCATGCAATCGCGCCATGGGCCAGGGGTTCACCCTGGTCGAGGCGCTCGTCTCACTCGCCGTGCTCGCGATCGGCGTTCTGGGCGTTGCAACGATGCTGCTCGCGGCCCTGAGGGAAAGCCAGGACGCCCTGCTGCAGACCCAGGCCGCTATCCTGGGGGCTGACCTCGGCGAGCGGATCCGCGCCAATCGGCTGGCACGCAGCAGCTATCAACTGGAGGAAGGCGCAATTCTGGCGCCCCCGGCGGTGGACTGCCGCGCGACGGGCGCGTGCGAGCCCGCCGATCTCGCAGGTCTCGACCTCTATGAGTGGCAGCAGTCTGCGCTGGCCGCCCTGCCCGACGCGCGAACCAGCGTCCGGGTCACCGGAGCGGCCGGACTCGAGGCCCGCCACTACACGATCACCGTCTGGTGGGCGGCCCGCGGCACCGACGTCTCCAACCGGTTGCAGCTCACGGTGCTGGCATGAAAGTCGTCGACCACGTCGGCATTTCGGCAGCGTGCCGGCGACTTCGAGGGATGACCCTCGTCGAACTGCAGGTCGCGTTGGTCATCGGTGCCGCCCTGCTTGCGGGCCTGGTCACGTTGTACCTGAAAGCCCGCGACACCGGTGCGGCGCTGGACGCACGCGCCCGCCTGCAGGAGACGGCTCGTTACGCAATGGCGATCCTGGAAACCGACGTGCGCCTGGCAGGCTACTGGGGGCTGACGAACCGCGCCGATGCCGTGAGCGCAGACGCGTCGCTCACCTTTCCGGACAAGTGCGGGGGCGCGTCGTGGGTCACCGACGCCGGACGCTTTCTCGACGGCATGAATGACGCCTACCTCGTGCTTCCTCGATGCACGGCCCTGGGCGGAGGACCGCGGGCGGGAGCGGACGTGTTGATCGTTCGCCGCGCCAGCGCGCAACGGATCTCGCCGCAGAGCGCGACAGTGGCGGCGTCGCGACGCGATCGCGTCCTGATCGTGACCGACCATCTCGCCGGCGAGATCTTCGTTCCGGCAGCCATCGGCAACCTGATTCCGGCGGGGTTCGCGACGCTGGACGTTACCGGCCAGCCTCCGCTCGCGGACACACGCGAATTGATCGTCAACGCCTACTACGTCAGCGCGAATTCGAGCGTTGCCACCGGGTACCCTGCCCTGCGCCGCAAGACGCTGACCACCGGGCCGGACATAGCCGACGAGGAGGTCATCGCCGGGGTCGAGGACCTGCAGGTCCAGGTCGGCGTGGACCTGGACGGCGACTCGAGCGTGGATGCGCTCGCGGACCCGGGTTCCGTCCCGCCCGGAGGCGTGCCGGTCTCCGTCCGGATCTGGCTGCGCGTTCGCTCGCAGGAGCGGGACCCCGCGTACACGGACCGGCAGGCCTGGTCGTACGCCGGACGGACGGTGCCGGCCACCGGCGACGCATACCGGCGCCTGCTGATATCCCGGACGCTGCAACTGAGGAATTCGCATTCGTGAGAACTGCCCGGACAATTGCGGCCGTCCGCGCGCCGGTGGGGCCCTGCGAACGCGGCGCAGTCCTCGCGATCTGCATGCTGTTGCTGCTGGTGCTCTCGATCGTGGGCGTCGCGGGGCTCGTCACGGCAACGCTCGAGCTGCGCATGGCGGCGAACGCGCAATACCATGAACGCGCTTTCCAGGCCGCGGAGTACGCGATCGAGCAGGCCATGAGTGCCACCGACCTGGGCACGGCCCAGACCGTTCTCGCGCCCAAGCGCGTGCCGGCGTCGGGTCCGGCACCCACCGTGCCCGGCTCATCCGCCGACTCCTATTCATATCGCCTGTACTACGACACGGCCGCCGGCCCGACCCCGATTCCCGGGGGGCAAGATCGCCCGGGGCCGAGCCAGATGGCCTACCACTTCATCGTGGAGGCCTCGGGGTTCTCTGCCCGAGGAGCCAGCGACACGCACGTTCAGGGGTTCTATCTGCTTGGCCCGGCCGACCCGTCCGCGATGACCACGCGGCTCGATTGCCCCGCCACCGCGGACGATTGCCGTGGCTTCTCGAGCCCCGAACGGCACCGCACGTACTGGCTACAGACCAGTGCCGAGTAGTCGCCACGAAATCGGGTGCAGTTTCCGCCCGAGCAGGCACAGAAGCCTGGGCGCGAGGCCGCGCGGCTTCAGCTTGATCGAACTGGTCATCGTCATGACGATCGCGGCCATCCTCACCGCCATCGCCTTACCGGCATACCGTGCGCACGTCCTGCGCACGCATCGCGTCGAGGCTCGGGCCGCGCTGCTGGGTCTCGCCACGGCCCAGGAGAAGTTCTACCTGGAGTGCAACGTCTATGCGACCACGCTGGATGCAGCCGTATCCGCGTGCAGCCCGGCGACACTTCGATTCTCCGCGAGCTCGGAACGCGGCGGCTACTCGCTTTCCGTGACTCACGCGGATGCCTCATCCTGGATTGCGACGGCGACCACCGCCGGGGCTTCCCCACAGCTTGCGGACACCGCGTGCCGCGAACTGCAATTGACGAGCACCGGCGCACGGACCGCGCGGCGCAGCGACGGAACACCGAACGACTTCGAATGCTGGAATCGATGAACGCGCCGACCTGCCGAACCGCTGGCATACCGGCCCTAGGATCGCGCGACGCGCAGCTCCCGCGGCAGCGAGAACACGACGTTCTCCTCGCGGCCGACGACTTCCTCGGCACCCTCCCCGCCCCACTCCCTGAGGCGCGCCACGACGCGCTGCACGAGCAGCTCCGGCGCCGACGCACCGGCCGTCACGCCGACGCATCGCTTGCCCTCGAACCACTCCCGCTCGAGGTCCTCCGGCCCGTCCACGAGGTACCCCGGGATGCCGGCCTTCTCCGCGATCTCGCGCAGGCGATTCGAGTTCGAGCTCGTCCGCGAGCCCACCACGATCACGACATTGCACGCGGCCACGAGCGACTTCACCGCGTCCTGGCGGTTCTGCGTCGCATAGCAGATGTCTTCCTTGCGCGGCGTGAGCAGCGTCGGGAAGCGAGCCTTGAGTGCCTCGAGCACGTCGGCTGTATCGTCCACCGACAGCGTCGTCTGCGTGACCACGCCGACCCGTGACGGATCGGCCACCTCGAGTTCCGCCACGTCCGCGACGTCCTCGACGAGCGTGATCCGGCCGCCCTGTGACCCGTCGAACTGCCCCATCGTGCCTTCGACTTCCGGATGGCCGGCGTGGCCGATCAGGATCACCTCGCGCCCCTCCCGGGCGAAGCGCGACACCTCCATGTGCACCTTCGTCACGAGCGGACACGTGGCGTCGAACACGCGGAGCCCACGCCGCCGCGCTTCCGCCTGCACGGCTTTCGACACGCCGTGTGCGCTGAAGATCACCGTGGCGTCGTCCGGTACGTCGTCCAGTTCCTCGACGAACACAGCACCCAGTCCGCGGAGCCGGTCGACGACGAACTTGTTGTGCACGACCTCGTGGCGTACGTAGATCGGCGCGCCGAAGAGCTCGACCGCGCGCTCGACGATGTCGATGGCACGGTCCACGCCCGCACAGAAGCCGCGTGGGTTGGCGAGGAGTATCTTCACGCCGGCCGCTTCTCGCGGAACGCGTCGATGATGAGCAGGCCCGCGCCGATCGTGATCGCGCTGTCGGCGATGTTGAACGCGGGGAAATACGCACCGCCCCAGTGGGCGTGGATGAAGTCTATGACGTAGCCGAGCCGCACGCGGTCGATGACGTTGCCGAGCGCGCCGCCGAGGATCAGCGCGAGCGCCACGGGCAGCAGCTTGTCGCCGCGCGGCGAGCGCCACATCCAGACGACGAGCAGCAGGCTCACCGCAATCCCGAGCGAGATGAAGAATGGCCGCTGCCAGCCCGAGGCGCCCGCGAGCATGCTGAATGCGGCGCCCGTGTTGTGCAGCAGCGTGAAATCGAGGACCGGCAGCACTTCGACGCGCTCGTAGAGCTCGAAGAACCGCGTCACCAGGAACTTGGTGACCTGGTCGAGCGCGATCACGCCGCCCGAGAGCCACAGCCACGCTGCGGGATGCGTGCGCCTGCCGTAGCCCGGCACGGGAGCCCTGCGTTCGGGGTGCCAGGCATCGGCCACTTACGCGAACCTCCGCGTCTCGCCGGGACCATCGAGGTTCGACGCGCAGCGCGAGCAGAGCTCCGGATGCGCTGCGACCGTCCAGACGTCGTCGCGCTTGTGCCAGCAGCGGACGCACTTGGTCGCCGACGAGGCATGCACGTGCAGCCAGAGGCCGGACGCGCCCTCCGGGTCGGCAGGTACGGCCGCCCCCGGTCTCTCCTCGACCGGATGCACGTGGGCTTCCGACGTGATGAAGACGAACCGCAGTTCCTCGCCGAGCGCGCCCAGCGCCGTACGCAGCTCGGGACCGGCGTACACCTCGACGATCGCATCGAGCGGCGCGCCGATCTGGCCAGCGACCCGCAGCCGTTCGAGTTCGCGCAGCACGGCGCCACGGACCTCGAGCACCTTCGCCCAGTCGATCGTCATCGTCTCGGGTGGTGCGACCGGCAGCGTGGCCCAGGTCGTGAAGAACACGGACTCGGCCCGGGTGCCGGGCAGGTAGCGCCAGATCTCCTCGGCCGTGAACGACAGGATCGGCGCAAGCCAGCGAACCATGGCTTCGGCGATCCAGTACATCGCGGTCTGCGCCGAGCGTCGCGGCAGCCCCTTCGCGGGCGTCGTGTAGAGCCGGTCCTTCAGAACGTCGAGGTAGAACCCGCCGAGGTCCACCACGCAGAAGTTGTGGACCTTCTGGTAGATCAGGTGGAAGT
>JBBIVG010000204.1:0-6419 GCA_037439865.1 Nevskiaceae bacterium | reverse complement strand
CACGCTCGCGGATGGCGTTACCGCTCTGCGAGCTGCTGTGCCGCCTCCGCGTTCCCGCCCTGGCGGGAAGCGACCACTGCCGCGATCTTCGTGCCCGGCGGCGGCTTGTCATAGAAGTAGTTGCGCACGCCGGTCCGGATCGCCTCGGCGAGACGCTGCTGCTGGTCCACGTCGCGCAGCCGACGCTCATCGAGGCTGTTGGAAATGAACGCCGTCTCGACCAGCATGGACGGGATATCCGGGGACTTGAGCACCACGAAACCCGCGTGCTGCACCCGCTCGCGATGCACCGCCCCGATCCGACGCAGCGCAACGAGCACGCTGTCCGCGGCCTCGACGCTGTTGCTCACCGATTCCTTCTGCGTGACGTCGAGCAGCACCGAGGCCAGCACGTCGTCCTTGTCGTCCAGCGATACGCCGCCCATCAGGTCGGCCGCGTTCTCGCGTTCGGCCAGCCAGCGCGACGCCTCGTCCGACGCGCCGCGCAGCGACAGCACGTACACGGACGCGCCGCTGATGTCGCGATTGCGCACGGAATCCGCGTGGACTGATACGAACATGTCCGCGCCGAGCTGGCGCGCCTTGCGCGTGCGGCCGCCCAGCGTGATGAAGTAGTCGCCGTCGCGGATGAGCACGGCGCGCATGCCTTCCTCGCCGTTGATCTCGGCGGCGAGCCTGCGCGCGATGGCGAGCGTCACGTCCTTCTCGCGCGTGCCGCCGCGGCCGATCGCGCCCGGGTCCTGTCCGCCGTGGCCCGCGTCCACCGCGATCACGAGATCACGGCCATTGGCATCGGCCACCGCGAGCTTCTTCACGGGCCTTGAGGCCTCCGGCTGCCGCACGGGTGTCGCTGCCGCGACGGCGGCCGGCGCCTGGGGCCCCGCTTGCGCAGCCGGCTTGGCCGCCGTCAGCTCGACGACGAGTCGATTGCCCGCGGAACCATCGGGTCCGATGCTGAAGCTCTTCGTCACTTTCTGCGGTGCGTTCAGGTCGAGCACGAACCGGAGCCCGTGGTTCGGTTGCGGGCCGGCCCGCACGGCTTTCACCGGGCCCTGTCCGTCCGGGAGATCCTTGGGCGCGGCCAGTTCTGAATTCTCGAGGTCGATGACGATGCGATCCGGGTTCTCGATCGCAAAGACGTCGTGCTTCACGGGACCCGACAGGTCGAGCACGAGTCGCGTGCCCTCGGGCCCGGACCAGAGACGGACGTCGGTGACTCGAGTCGCGGCGGCGGCGGAGAGGGCGGCCGTGAGGCCGATGAACGCCAGGAAGTGACCGATCCACAAGGCCGGGCGCGCGCGCATGCGGCGTAATCTACCCTGACGACAGGCAATATTCCAATGAAATTATAAAGATACGCAGGATTCGTCACGTTGGGCGCGAGCTGAGCCGGCTAAGTACCTGCCGCCCGGGCTCGGTCGCAGCATCGAGGTCCACGCTCCGGCCCCCGTCGCAGTAGCCGAGTCGCAGCGAAAGATCGGGGGTACCGAGGCGGTCACCGGCGCGTTCGGGCCATTCGACGAGCAGCAGGCTGCGGGCAAGCAGCAGGTCTCGGAGGCCCAGGTCGTCGAGTTCGGACGGGTCGCGCAACCGGTACAGGTCGCAGTGGTTCACGTCGCGACCGGCCAGCCGGTAAGGCTCGATGAGCGTGTAGGTCGGGCTGCGAACCGGGCCCTCGTGCCCGAGCGCCTCGAGCAGCCCCCCGACCAGAGTCGTCTTCCCAGCGCCGAGATCGCCGCTGAGCCCGATGACGAGCGGACCGGGTTCGTCCGCGTCCATGAGCGCAGCCGCCAGCCGCGCGCCGATCACTCGCGTCTCGTCGGCACTGCCCGCAGTGAGCCTCACGCCGGGTTCACGCAGGCACGGATCTGCCGGAGAACGTCGCTTGCGAGCATCCCGCGCTCCCCTCCGCGCGCAGCGAGATCCCCGGCCTGCGCGTGCACGAAGACGCCTGCTCGAGCGGCCAGCCCGAGGTCCCCGCATTGCGCGGCGATGCCGGCGACGACGCCCGTCAGTACGTCGCCCATGCCACCCGCCGCCATGCCCGGATTGCCACGGTCGCAGATGAAGGCCGGCGCGCCCGGAGACTGCACGATCGACCCCGCGCCTTTCAGCACGACGTGACCACCGAACTGCGCCTGCAACTCCCGTGCGGCACGCAAGCGGCCGGCCTGCACTTCGCCAGTGGTCGCATCCAGCAGGCGCGCTGCCTCGCCCGGATGAGGCGTGAGCACCCAGTGATCACAGGCGCGCGGGGCCGCCGCAATCAGGTTCAGTGCGTCGGCATCCACCACGAGCGGCCGACCGCTGCCGAGCGCCGCGTCGAGCAGGCCCTCGGCCCACTCGCTCTGCCCGAGTCCCGGACCGATGGCGACGACCGTTGCCCGCTCCAGGGCCGCACGCACGTCCTCGGCGGAGCGAGTTGACACGCACATCAGCTCCGGACGGGTCGCGAGCGCACCGAGGTTGTCTGGATGAATGGCCACCGTGACGAGCCCCGCGCCCGAGCGGAGCGCCGCTTCTCCCGCAAGCCGCGCAGCCCCGGGCATGCCGGGCCCGCCGCCGATCACGAGCACGTGGCCGTAAGCGCCCTTGTGCGAGGCTCGCGCCCGTTTCGGCAGCGCGTGCGCCACCGTCCCTTCGTCCACCAGCCGCGCGACGGGCACCGTCCCCGCGTACGTCTCGGGCGGAACGTCGAGGTCGTCGAGCACGAGCCTGCCGGTGTGCTCGAACCCTTCGCCGAGGTAGAAACCGAGCTTCCGTCCAATGAACGTGACGGTGAGCCGCGCGCGAACCGCGACGCCGAGCATCTCACCCGTGTCCGCATGCAGCCCCGACGGAATGTCCACTGCCACGACAGGGCAACCGGATGCGTTGATTGCCTCGATCCATGCCGCGGCTTCCCCGCCGACCTCGCGCGCGAGTCCGGTACCGAACAGCGCGTCCACGACGACGTCCGATTCGAGCGCCGCACTTGACCAGGGCTCGCACCACCCGCCGGCGGCCGCGAAATCCTCGTAGGCCCGGCGCGCGTCACCCGTCAGCTTCTGCGGATCGCCGAGCGCAACGACCGTCGCTCGAAGCGACTGGGCGCGCGCGACGCGCGCGACGACGTATCCATCGCCTCCGTTGTTGCCGGGGCCGCACAGCACGGTGATCGAACGCGTCGCCGGCCACAGCGCCCGCAGTACGTTCAACGTGGCATGACCCGCGCGGGTCATGAGCTCGTAGCCCGGGATGCCGAGTTCGTCGATGGCCCGACGGTCGAGGCCGCGGACCTGCTCGGCGGTGTAGATGGCGCCGGAGAGCGCTTGCATGCCGGGCATTATACTGGCCACGCCCTCAGCGACCTGGAACGCCGCAACCCACGTGAGCATCGATCCCGTCGCGCTCGCCGCGCAGGTCAAGGCCTGGGGCCGCGAACTCGGCTTCCAGAAGGTCGGGATTGCGGCCGCGAACCTGGCCGAGGACGAGCAGCGGCTGCTCCACTGGCTCGAGGCGGGCCGCCACGGAGCGATGCACTACATGGCGCGGCACGGCACGCGGCGCTCGAGGCCGGCCGAAATCGTCCCCGGGACGATCCGGGTGGTCTCGGCCCGGATGGATTACTGGCCCGACGCAGCCGACGCACAGGGTGTCCTCGACGACCGCGCGCTGGGCTACGTCTCCCGCTACGCACTCGGCCGCGACTACCACAAGGTCCTGCGCAATCGGCTGGCCCGCCTCGCCGACCGGCTCGCCGACGCGGTGGGCGCCGAGGGCTACCGCGCTTTCACCGACAGCGCGCCCGTCCTGGAGAAGGCGCTGGCTCGCAATGCCGGCCTCGGCTGGATCGGCAAGCACACGAACCTCCTCGACCGTCACGACGGGTCCTGGTTCTTCCTGGGTGAGATCTTCACCGACCTGGCATTGCCCGTGGACGACCCCGTCCCGGCGCACTGCGGCAGCTGCACCGCCTGCCTCGACGTCTGCCCGACGCGGGCGATCGTCGCACCCTACGAACTCGATGCGCGCCGCTGCATTTCCTACCTGACCATCGAGCTCGAGGGCTCGATCCCCGAGGAGTTCCGCAGCGCGATCGGCAACCGCATCTATGGTTGCGACGACTGCCAGCTCGTGTGCCCGTGGAATCGCTACGCGAAGGTCACGAGCGAACCCGACTTCCACCCGCGGCACGGGCTCGACGCGCCACGTCTCGCGGAACTCTTCTCGTGGACCGAGAGCGAATTCGTGGAGAAGACGTCCGGCAGCGCGATCCGGCGCATCGGCTACGACCGCTGGTCGCGCAACGTCGCCATCGCGCTCGGCAACGCACCGAGGACACCGGAAGTGACCGCGGCCCTGCAGCGGCGGCGGGACGATCCGAGTGACGTGGTCAGGGAGAGCGTGGGCTGGGCGCTGGCGCAGCGCTAGTCGGCAATCGCTTGCTTCAATTCGCCCGACGCGCGGCACTGAAGGTTGTCGATCAGTCGCGCGCGGCTGAGCCGGGCGGCCGCGAGCACCACGACGTCCACGTTGTGACCGCTCGGACGTGCAAGCGTCTCCGCCATGCGCACCTCGAAGTAGTCGGGGCGGAAACCCGCCGCCTCGAGCGCCTCGACGCCCTCGCGTTCGATGTCGGCGATGTCACCGTCACCCGATTCGAGCCGGCGCCGCGCACGGTCGAGCGCGCGGTAGAGCTGCGGCGCCCTCGCCCGCTCGTCGGCATTCAGGTAACGATTGCGCGAGCTCAATGCGAGCCCGTCGTCCGCGCGCACTGTCGGAGCGCCGACAATCTTGACGGGCAGGCACAGGTCCTCGACCGAAACGCGGATGATGGTGAGCTGCTGGTAATCCTTCTCGCCGAAGATCGCGACATCCGGTTGCACGAGGTTCAGCAGCTTCACGACGACCGTCGCGACGCCCTGGAAATGCCCGGGGCGGAACGCGCCGCAGAGGATGCTGGAGAGTTCCGGCACGTCGACGATCGTGCTGCCGGTCGTACCCTTCGGGTACATCTCCGCCACGGTCGGCAGGAACAGCACGTCCGCGCCGAGTCCGTCGAGCAGCTGCGAGTCCTCGTCGGGCGTACGCGGGTACGCGGCGAAGTCCTCGTTCGGGCCGAACTGCAGCGGATTCACGAAGACACTCGCGACGACCCGTCGTCCGTGCAGGTGGGCGGCGCCCACGAGGCTCGCATGGCCCGCGTGCAGGTTGCCCATCGTCGGCACGAAGGCGATGCTCTCGCGCGCGAGACGCCACTCGCGCACGGTCTCGCGCAGCTCGGCGATGGTCGTGATCGTCCGCATCGCAGACCCTGCTAGAAGCAGTGCTCGGGCGCCGGGTAAGCGCGGCTCTTCACCGCGGAAACGTAGGCCTTGAGCGCATCGAGCGGGTTGTCGTGGCCCGTCATGAAGTTCTGCACGAACTTCGGCTTGCGGCCCGGCGTGATGTCGAGCACGTCGTAGAGCACGAGGATCTGGCCGTCGGTGTCGGGGCCCGCGCCGATGCCGATCACCGGCACTTGGAGCTCCTCGGTGATCTCTTTGCCGAGCTTCGCCGGGATGCATTCGAGCAGCACGATGTCGGCACCGGCATCCTGCAGCGCCTTCGCGTCGCGGCGCATCTGGTCAGCAACCGCCTCCTCGCGACCCTGCACGCGGAACCCACCGGTCTTGTGCACCGATTGCGGCTTGAGACCGAGGTGGGCGCAGACCGCGATGTCGTGGTTCGCGAGGAACGCCACGATCTCGACCTGGCTCGCGCCGCCCTCGAGCTTGACCATCTTGGCCCCGCCCTCCTGCATCAGCCGCACGGCGTTCTGCAGCGCCTGTTCGCGGGAGGTGTAGGTCATGAACGGCATGTCGGCCATCAGGAACGGCCTCGACAGTCCCTTCGCCACCGCGCGCGAGTGATAAATGATGTGCTCGAGGGTGACCGGCACGGTCGTGTCGTGGCCCTGGATCACCATGCCGAGCGAGTCCCCGACCAGCACCACGTCCACGTCCGCCTCGTCCACGAGCGCGGCGAAGCTCGCGTCGTAGCAGGTCATGCAGGCGATCTTCTGCCCCTCGGCTTTCATGCGACCGAGGGTCGAGACGTTGACCGGCGGGCGGGCCGAACCGCGCAGTTGGAGTTGTGTGTACATGGAGCGGCCTCGAAGGAATCGGAAGGATGACGGACCGGCCGATAAACATCAAATCGGGGCTTACACGAGGCTCTTCATGGGGTTGAAGTAGTGCCGACCCTTGCGGGCGCGGACGATCTCGGCCAGCAGCCCCGCGTAGTCCTGTTCGCTGCCGACATGGTCGATTTCGGCGGCATTCACGATCAGGACCGGCGACGCGTCCCACTCAAGGAAGAACCGCGCGTAGGCCTCGGTCAGGCGCTCGAGGTATCGCCGCTCGATCTGCTGCTCGTACTGGATGCCGCGGCGGGCG